>JAAYRF010000273.1 GCA_012518905.1 Bacillota bacterium
TAGACGAGGGCTGTAGTGAGCACCGGCTCACTTTGCATCACAAAGGGAATGGGCTGGGGTAGCATCAGGATTCTGTCAATAATCATTACAAACAGTCTCCCCAAAAGCCCGCCTATGGCCAGTCCCGTTGCTATGGCGACGATCCCTACCAGCATACTCTCACCAAAGAGAAGCAAACTCAGCTGCCTCTGCCTTGCCCCCAGCAGAGCAAGGATACCAAGCTCCCGTTTGCGGGACTTCACAAAGGCAGAGTTGGAGTAGAGCGTGAAGAAGATGGAGAAGACGATAATCAGATACTGGCAGACTCTAAACGCTATGGCAACACCTTGTGCGCCGTAATAGCGACCCTCGACCACTGCTGGTAAGGCCCGGAATGCGGCAAACAGATAGAACACCACCACGGCAAAGACACTGCTAGCAAGGAAGCCGAAGTAGGTGCGCCGATTCTCCCGGACATTGTTATACGCGAAGCGAAGCGGCGTCACCGTATTCACCTCCCAGCACACTCAAGGAGTCCAATATCTTCTGGAAGAAGGCCTGCCTATTATCGGCACCCCGTCTTAGCTCCGAAAACACCTTCCCGTCCTTGATGAACACAATTCTCCTGCAGAAACTGGCCACGAAAGGATCATGGGTGACCACTAGAATGGTGGCGGCATCGGTACTATTAAGGTCAGCAAAAGCTTGCATGACCTCCCGTGACGCCTTGGAATCCAGGTTACCAGTAGGCTCATCGGCCAGCAAGATGGCAGGCCGATGGACTATACCCCTAGCAATGGCCACCCGCTGCTGCTCCCCACCGGATATCTCATAGGTCCGCTTATCCAGTATGTGGACAATTCCCAATCGAGCCGCCACTTCCTCGATGCGGCGATGAATCTCCTTGGCTTTCATATTGTCCAAGGCCAATGGCAAAGCAATATTGTCCCGAACGGATAGTGTATTCAATAGGTTAAAATCCTGGAACACAAACCCGAGCTTTCGGCGCCGGAAAAGCGCCAGCTGATCCCCATGCAGCTTTGCTGGGGATACCCCACTTATTTCAACACTCCCAGAGGTCGGCGTATCAAGGGTGGCAAGTATGTTAAGCAGAGTCGTCTTGCCACTTCCGGAAGGGCCCATTACCCCGACAAACTCCCCTCCTTCAACCTCCAGGCTAAGCCCGCAAAGTGCCTGGGTAGCGGTGGCTCCCTCCGATGAGCTGTAGATCTTTGTTAGGCGTTGAGCAGTCACAACCGGCATCTTGGCATCCTCCAATTCCACTAGTATAAGCACAAGACCTAATTACAGGCGGTGATCACCCCGTCATCTATGAGTATATAGCGTAGAGATGCCATGGAGCCATGGATTAACCTTGCAAAGAGGATGGAATACCTTACATTATTGAAAGGAAGGTGAGCGTCAGTTGACTACTACCCCAGATGTGATGGCTCTAGTGGAAAAAACTACTATCATGGCTGTTCCCCGCCCTGGCTCTGACCGTACAGTAAGGCGGTGGCCCAGTTCTTTACAAACCCTGTTAGCCAAAAAAAGCCCCATGCCGGTGGACCCAGGGGCTAACCGACCGTTTTCACCGGTAAAGAAGGGCTCGAAGATACGGGGAAGATCCTGCTCAGGTATGCCCACCCCATAGTCTTCCACAACTAGCTTCAGGATGTGTCCATCAAGAGAGATACCACCATCTACTTGGTCTTTGCTTTCATCTTCGATACGGACAAGGAGCTGCTTGGCGCCTTCCACATCGGCAACCCTGGTATACTTGATAGCATTAGATAGCAGTTGATCAATGACGAAGGCCATCCATTTTCCGTCCGTTTCCACCCATGAGCTTTGGGCTGTGACCTCTAGCCGGGGGTAGATTGAGTAGCGGATGAACTCTTTCTTATGTTTGCCAATGGCCTCCCGAGCGAGCTTTTCCAGATCAATCTGTTGGGGTAAGAGATCGAGTGCGAATCGTTCCTGGCGAGCCATGCCCAGCATCATATCAAGCCCATGAACGATCCGTTCGTTTTCCTCTTCAATGCTGTCGAACAGACGACGCATATCCTCCACATTTTCAGCGCCCCGGGATTGCTGCACTACTAGGCCGATGACTGAAACCGGGGTCTTAAGGGCATGGGCCCATCTGTTGGTGAAGTCGATGTGGAATTGCGAGGCCTCATCTCGAGTCAGTACGTCGGAGGTATGATGGCTGTAAGCCGAATCGGCGAACTCGGCGACAAGGCGCTGCTCTGCGGTTTTGCCATGGGGAAGCAGTGGCACGAGGTCGAGTGGATGAGGCGCGCGAGTAATCTCCTGCATTCGCTTATAAAAAGGCCTCTGCCTTAAATAGTCTAGTGTTAGCGTCATGACGAGCAAGGCAGTATGAAGGATAATGATATACAAGGACGAACCCCAGGTAAGGCCATCGCCTCCGGTCTGTAGAAGATCTAGCTGGATAACGGCGATGCATAGCACACAA
>JAAYRF010000274.1 GCA_012518905.1 Bacillota bacterium
AAGCCCATTGGCATCAAGCAACCGCCTGGCCACCTCGGCACCGGTCATGCCAACTTGAGAGCGCTCGTGCAGATAGCGTCTAAAGGTCGACTGAACCTTTGCCTGTGCATAGATCGCCAATAGCAGTGCCGGGATAAGCAGAACATAGGTGGGATCAAAATAGTAAGGCAAAAACATGACAGACTACCTCCTTCTTCACCCTTCCAAGTGCAAAAGCCACTATTTGCCCCATTAACCACTATACCCTAATTCTCAACAGTCTGTCCAGCTATTGGTACAGATTCTCTCCACTGCCACCTCGCTTCTCGAAGAGAAAATCCACTATAGCCGCCTCTACTTCTTCTAAGTCGACCCGGGTATTGAAGCAGGGTCCATTCGGTCTTTCGTTGGCAATTCCCTTCACTGCGATGGGGCGACTATCTTGTAAACCGCTGACCAGATCTCTTTCACAAGCGATAGCCACCACTACTTTGGGTCGAATATCTTGGATCAACTGACGGGCCTTAGTCCCTCCGGTAGCTATGGCTGCATGGACTTCGTATTTGTCAGCTAGACTCAGCAAATCCCCTACCGGACATCGGCCACAGCGTCGGCATTGGTTGATATCGTGGGTAACCTTGCGAACACAAGCAGCCTCCTGCAGACACACTGGTGCAAGGATTAGCAGCTCATTTGCTTCCACCTTCGTCCGACCTTGGCTCACTAGCTGATTATTCACCTGAACAAAAGAAGCTCTGATCCGATCTTTCTCGAGTCCAAGCAGACTCCCAACGCGCAGGGCCAGAGGTAGGAAGGCATAGGCAACCTGTTCCCGGGCCCTGCTCAAGATAGATATATTATGACCACTTATCAAAGATATCACCAGGCTCAGAGTGCCACCGAGGGCATAGAGCACAAAGCCTATGGCCAACACCATCATAAGAACCCATAATGCTCGCCCCAAGGGAGCGCCAGTGCGAAATAGATACCATACCAACGCTACCACCAGGGTCAGAAGGAGCAGACTGATGATGATTAAGCCTAGAAATAGCCGTTTCCTTCCATTGGCTTTCATGGGTTAAGGCCCCCTAGGACCTCGCCGTTTTCAACGCGATACCCGTTGGCATAATCCCTGCCCCCCATCCGAGGTCGGTTGGCAGGCTGCACAACATCAAGGGAAACAATTTCTCCTTGCGATGCAGCTACCAGAATGCCCGCATCGGTGACGCCTAAAATAGTGCCCGGTGCTTCACAGGTGTTGCCCGCAGTCAAAGACATCTCCCATACCTTAAGCAGCTGGCCTCGGTGATAGGTATAGGCTCCTGGCCAAGGATTAACACCTCTAACTAAATTGGCCAGATCTTCAGCCCGCATTTCCCAGTTCAGCTCACCGGATGCCTTGGTGAGTTTGGGCGCAAAAGAAGCCTTTGCGTCATCTTGGCGCTGTGGCTTCAGATCTTTGGCCTTGAGCCTTTCTAGTGTCTCGATGAGGAGACTGGCACCGACTATAGCAAGCTCTTGCTCTAGAGTCTCTGCTGTATCCTCCGGTGCAATCTTTACTGATTCTTGCAGCAAGATATCTCCAGTATCACAGCCTTCATCGATGAGCATTGTGGTTATCCCGGTCTTGTCGCACCCATCAATGATTGCCCTTTGTATAGGAGATGCTCCCCGGTAGGCAGGTAGAAGGGAAGCATGGACATTTATGCAACCATGGGGTGGCATATGAATAATGGCCGGTGGAATCAGTTGACCGAAGGCCACTACCACTATTGCATCGGGACAAAGCTCCTTGAGCTCTTGAATGAACCCAAGATCAGATACCTTCTTCGGCTGCAAAATCGGTATGCCAGCTTCTAAAGCGATCTTCTTAACTGGTGAATAACTCACCTTCTGGCCTCGTCCCCGCGCCCTATCGGGCTGGGTAACTACGGCCTGAATCTCCAATCCTTGGGCGATTAGCGCCTTGAGACTCGGAACTGCAAACTCTGGGGTGCCCATAAATACCAGCCGCATGCTCTCACCTCCCTACGTTTTCTACTCTCCAGACTCTTCTGCTGCTACTTCTATGGCACGGTCAATGAAGAGTACTCCCTCTAGATGATCGATCTCATGCTGTAGTGCTCGGGCAAGCAGATCATCAGCCACAATTCGCGTGGCTTTACCGGCCTCATTCAGTCCTGCTACTACCACATGCGCAGCACGCTCTACATACCCAAAGACACCAGGAATACTTAGGCAGCCCTCGACATCGATTTCTTGGCCAGAGCTCTCGTCAATCTCGGGATTGATCAAAGCAATAGGCCCGTCGCCGATGTCCACAACGATAATCCGTTGGGGTATACCCACTTGGGGAGCGGCCAGGCCTACGCCGTCTGCAGCGTACATAGTCTCCATCATGTCCTTGATCAATCTCCGTATCTTTTTGGTCACCCGGGTCACAGGCTGAGCCTTTTGCCTAAGCACAGGCTCTCCTTCTTTGACAATGTCCATAATCGCCATGTGTCCCATCCTCTCTAGTAAAATTCCCGCTGCCTGGCAGTGTTATCAGTGCAATCATAGCAAAGAGCAAGGGTTAGCGTCAACACTGATAGACGAGTCGTCAGTGGTGGCCAAAGGCGCCTCCACGTATTCCCCTAGTACGAATCGGACGGCATCCTCTTCACCCTTCAGCAGTGTATGCCACCGGTAACGATTTCTCACCAACGAAAGAGGCGCCGGCGAAGGGCCAAGCACTACCATCTTATTCTCCAGATTAGCCATCTTGGTTTGCATGTGCAGCCTCTCTGTGACTAGCTGAGCCATTTTGATCACATCCGCTTCCACTGGCCCCGTCACAAGCAGCCGAGCAAGGAAGCTATATGGAGGATAAGCCAAGGTCCGGCGAAATGCCAGCTCCTTCCTGTAAAAACTCTCGTAGTCTTGTTGCGCGGCGGCTTCAATGCTGTAGTGCTCTGGTGTATATGTCTGGATGATCACTTCACCCTCCTTATCTCCCCGACCGGCCCTACCACCAACCTGAGTAAGCAGCTGAAAAGTCCGCTCTCCAGCCCGAAAATCGGGGATATTTAGGGCAGTATCGGCGGTGATCACACCGACTAGTGTGACACCGGGAAAATCGAGGCCTTTGGCAATCATCTGAGTACCCAAGAGAACATCAGCCTCACCACGCCCAAAGCGGTTTAATATAGAGGCATGGGCGCCTTTACGCCGTGTTGTGTCGAAATCCATCCGCACTAATCTCATGCGGGGAAATTCTCGTCTGAGTGCTTCCTCCACTCGCTGGGTTCCCACCCCAAAGCGGTGCAAGTAGTGCCCGCGGCACTGGGGACAGAGTCTGGGTAGTGGCATAGAAAACCCACAATAATGGCACTGAACACTCTTATCTGCTTCGTGATATGTTAAAGACACGCGGCAATTCTTGCATTGCAGAACAAACCCACACTCCCTGCACAGTACACAGGTAGCATAGCCCCGGCGATTAAGCAAAATGATCATCTGCTCGCCCCGCAAGAGGCGTTCGTAGATCGCCTCTTTTAATCGGCGACTAAGAATAGACCGGTTGCCGCTCTGCAGCTCATGCCTCATGTCAACGATCTTTACCTGGGGCAAGGGTCGCTTCTCTATGCGCTGTGGCAGCACCAACTGACGATACGCACCCTGTGCTGCCAAATAGGTGGATTCGATGGCAGGTGTGGCAGTACCTAAGATGGCCACCGCTCCATGTCTCTTTGCTCGCCAAAGCGCCACATCCCTAGCGTGGTACCGAGGCATCTCTTCTTGCTTATAGCTTTGCTCGTGCTCTTCATCGATGACCACTAGACCTAACCTAGTAAAAGGAGCGAAAACGGCTGAGCGAGCGCCAACAACTATGTCTGCATCGCCACTACGAATGCGCCGCCATTCATCAAACCGTTCGCCTATGCTCAAGGCACTGTGCAAAATTGCCACCCTGTCGCCGAACCGGGCCTTAAACCTCCTTACCGTCTGAGGGGTAAGAGAAATCTCGGGTACCAGCACAATAGCCTGTTTTCCCATGGCCAGCACCGTTGAGATGGCTTGCAGATAGACCTCGGTCTTGCCGCTACCTGTCACTCCCCGAAGCAAAAACACACAGTGTTCGCCCTGGTCTAGAAAAGCGTTGATTTCACTAAGGGCCAAGGCTTGGTCTTGGTTAAGTTTCAAAGCTGTACTTCTCTTTGGATCCACCTGATAAGGATCCCGATAAACCTCTTGCCATCGCCGTATGATTAGGTTCTTCTGTTCCAGGGCCCGCAATGTACCGGAGGATGTGTCGGCATAGGCTGTCAAATCAGTGGCAGATACAGGCCCTTCTTTCCTTAGAAGAACTGCCAGTACTGCCGCCTGTTTAGGTGCTCTGCGCCTATTGGTTTCGATCCAGCTGAGAGCCTCTTCTTTCGAAGCGTTCAATGTGCAAACCTGGATGCGTTTGGGTCTGATTGCAGGACTAGTCCAGCGAGTTCTGATTTCCCCATATCCCTTATCAACTAAAGCCATGATGCTGCCCATGGTACATGCCACTTCGGCCATAATGGCTTCACAGGAAGCATCGCCTCCTACATCTATCATATACCGAAGGATAGCTCCTTGTTTCGGTGCCCGAGCCTCGATTCTGTGAGCAGTCTCCAACGCTTCAGTTGTGCCAATGGATAGGACCAGGTGCTTTTCACTCTTGATGTGTATGCCCGGTGGCAAGATGCAGCGCAAGGCATCGATTAGCCGACTATACGTCTCTTCGGAAAGCCACAGGGCCAGATCGATCATTTCTCTGGTTAAGAGTGGCTCTTCATCGAGGATCCGGAGAATAGGTTTGACTTCATCTATGGGGCTCTCATCAACGATACGGATCACGTAGCCGACCACAGTTAAAGAACCGAAGGGAACAATGACCCTGTGGCCAGGCTGCAGGCTGCCATATAGTTGTGGTGGTACATAATAGTGAAATGGCCGATCCACGGCTCGGCTCTGTACATCAACGATAACTTCCGCGTATGACCCCATAAGCAAAACCTCCCAGGTTAGCACTGATTAGGGGAAGAACCCAACTCTAATCAAATCATAGCCCACGAAAAAGCCCCTAGCCTTGGCGGCCGGGGCCTGGGTTCTACTGGGCTTTCCGCTTCTCCCTGGAAGGTATAATCTTGCATTCCCCTATCTCCCAAAGGGCGATGGTCACCGGCTTCGTGGTGTTTGCATCAACAAGTTGGGAAGCGCCATCCAAGAGCTGGCGGGCCCGCCGAGCTGTACTGACCACCAAAGTATAACGGCTATCGACCCTCTCCAAGAGCTCTTCAATTGGCGGTTGGTTCATCATATGCTTGCATCACTCCCTATTTCTCCCCACTATGTCCTCTAGCAGCTCGAAATATTCACTGTGTTTTACACGGCAGCGTTCTGCAGTGATAATCGCCTCGAGTTTGGCAGCGCTCTTGGCGATCTTGTCGTTCAAAATGACATAATCATAATCTATACCGGCCTTTAACTCTTCCAGGGCTTTGCCCAACCTTTGCCGAATCGCCTCGTCGCTATCTGTGGAACGACCCCGTAAGCGGTTCTCCAGTTCAGCCATGGTTGGCGGCAGAAGAAATACAAAAACAGCCTCAGGCATTTTATCCTTGACTTGCCGCGCTCCTTCGATATCAATATCCATGACTACAACATGACCCTGCTCCAGGCACTCTTCAATATAGGCTAAGGGTGTTCCGTAAGAGTGACCACAAAACTCAGCCCACTCCAGAAACTCTCCTGCTCTTACCCGCCGCTGAAACTCCTCTTCAGTTAGAAAGAAATAATCTACACCATCCTGCTCTGATTTGCGGCGTGGGCGAGTCGTGGCCGACACTGAATACTGCAAATCCGAGCAGCGATCCATGGTGGCATCTAGTACAGTATTTTTACCGGCCCCTGAAGGGCCGGAAAGAATCACTAGGAACCCGCGTTTCAAAGGCAGTCCCTCCAAAAAAGGCACATACGTTAGTCAGTCGATTCTGCAGCAGCCTCCTTGGCCGAGAGTCGATGGGCAACAGTCTCCGGCTGAACAGCAGATAGTATCACATGGTCGCTATCTGTGATAATGACTGCTCGGGTACGTCGACCATATGTAGCATCAACCAACATGCCCTTCTCCCGAGCCTCCTGGATTATCCGTTTGATCGGTGCTGATTCTGGACTGACAATGGCTATGATTCGGTTAGCAGCAACAATGTTGCCAAACCCTATATTAGCAAGTTTAATACTCAAATCATCGGTCCCCCCAACTGGTCTACCCAAACTTCTCCATCAGCGCCTCTACCTGGCGCTTGCCAAGACCTTGCACCCGCCGATTCTCGTGGATACCGATTTCCTTCATGATGCGTCTACTAGTTACTTTACCAACTTGGGGCAGGGATTGCAAGAGATATGAGACCCGCATGCGGCCAATCACTTCGTTATCTGAATTTGCCAATACTTCCCGTAGAGTCATCTCACCTGACTTCAGCCTTACCCGGATCTTGGCCCGCTGACTTCTCATCTCCTGAGCTTTTGCCAGCGCCTGCAGTTTCTCCCCGGGCGTAAGCTTCGGTAGTGCCAACTCTTTCACCCCCTATTCACATTGTGTCATTCCACGTTTTGTATCTGTTCTCGGAGCTTTTCTATGTTGCTCTTGGCTTCCACCACCCACCCAGCTATGGTCACATTGGTGGTTTTGGAGCCAACTGTATTAACTTCACGATTCATCTCCTGTAGGAGAAAATCGAGTTTCCGGCCCACCGGCTCATTTTCTTCCAGGGTAGTCCTAAATGCCGTAATATGACTCTTAAGTCGCACCAACTCCTCATCGATGCTGGCGCGCTCGGCCAGGATCGCTACTTCCATAGCTATACGATTGGGGTCTATCTTGACATCGCCAAGCAGCTCTTGAATTCGGCTCTCCAATCGTTCCCGATATTCAATAGGCACAGTACCGGCCAAAGCCGCAACTTCGCATAGGCTGTTGGCCAAAGCGTCGAGATACCGTCTTAGCACTACGGCCAATCTTCGTCCTTCTGAAGCCCGCATCTCTACCAGCGCTTGAACCGCAGCTTTTGTAGCAGCCCTAGCCAGTTCACTGATGAGATCTCGATGGGCTTCCTCAATAGCCGCAGGCTCTAATACTCCTGGCAAGGATAGAAGGTAGTCCATTCGATTCGCTAGCTCTAGATTCAGATGCTCCGAGATAAGTGAAACCGCCTCATCGTATCCCTGTAGTAGTCCCCAATCTATCTTCACCGTTCTAGGATCTTCGCGGAAATCCTCTATGGCTACGGAAACTTCTACCCTGCCGCGGCGCACATTCTGTGCCAATACTTCTCGTATTGTATCCTCTAGAAATGCATATTCCCGGGGCAGGTGGATGGCATAATCACTGTATCGATGGTTCACAGAGCGCATCTCCACCGTCACGACAATCTCATTGCCTGCTTGTCCAGCCCCATAACCAGTCATGCTAGATATGCTCATTTCGTCAAAATCACTTCTCTCTTGGTCACTCGCATAACCTTGTGTTCTTGTTTACAAGCTACTTTCTTCCCGTCGGCGAGAACTCCTGCCCAGTCAAAATGAAACCCGCATCCAAGCCAGCCTACGGCGAATGCGCTGAGCTACCGATAGGACAACGTCGGCAAAAACGGCACACCAGCCTGTAAAAAAGGTAACCAAAGCCCATTGCCCAAAGGACAAAGGTACAGTCTTGAAGACCGACTGAAAAACAGGGGTGTACACAACAGCCAGGTGCATTATGGTAGAAATAACAACGGCCCCCACCAACCACGGATTGCTTAAGATGCCAATCTCCCACACACGATGGCTCTCCGACCGACACTGAAAGACAAACAACAGCTGAGACAGAACCAGTGTGGTAAATGCCATCGTCCTAGCCACATCTAGCGTACCGCTGCCCAGAAATAGCTCGAGTACAAAAACCGCCAATGTGGAAAGACCTATTAATCCGCCTTGGGCAGCTATCCGCAGGTGCAAACCGCGGGCAAAGATCCCTTCCTGAAAAGGTCTAGGCTGCCTAGTCATGATGTCTGCATCTCCGGGATCGACCCCAAGGGCAATTGCCGGCAGCCCATCGGTAACTAAATTCATCCATAGTATTTGGATGGGCAGAAGCGGAAGCGGCAGGCCCACTATCGTTGCAAGCAACATGGTAAGCACTTCCCCCACATTGCACCCCAAAAGATAGCGGATGAACTTGCGGATATTGTCATAGATTATACGTCCTTCTTCAATGGCAGCAACTATGGTGGCAAAGTTATCATCGATCAAGACGATATCTGAAGCTTCTTTGGTTACATCAGTTCCCGTTTTGCCCATTGCAATACCTATGTCTGCTTCCTTGACAGCAGGAGCATCATTGACTCCATCTCCTGTCATCCCTACTATCTCCCTAATGCTCCTTAAAGCTCGCACGATTCGCACTTTGTGATCCGGTTGGACCCGGGCAAAAACATCGGTATGACGCACTGCTTCCTGCAGCTCTTCATCGGTCATTTGGTCAATGTCAGCACCAGTCAATGCTTGACCCGCCCTGCCTAGTAAACCGAGTTCCCGAGCGATTGCCACTGCTGTGTTGGCGTGATCTCCGGTAACCATGATGGTGCGAATTCCAGCCCGGCGAGCCAAAGCTATGGCCCTCACCGCTTCCGGTCTAGGAGGATCGATCATACCTATCAAACCCAAGAAGGTCAAATCTCGTTCCACCTCAGTCTCCCGCAGCGTGCGGCGGACTCTGGCATCTAAAGCGTAAGGCCTCTCGGCAATCCCTAAGACCCTTAAGGCAGAGCTAGACATAGATTCGTAGTGTTGGCGGATTTTCTGCCTATCGGCACCACTTAAAGGTACAACCATGCCGTTTTTCCGAATACGGGTGCAAAACCCAAGAATAGCATCGGGGGCACCCTTTGTCCAGGCCATGACACCCTCATCCAAAGATCTAGTAATAACTGTCATCCGTTTCCGACGGGAATCAAAAGGCAGTTCAGCCACAAAGCGATGGATAGAGCTAAGGCCTTCCCGACATATGTCCATTTTGGCTGCAGCTACCAAGAGGGCACCCTCTGTCGGATCGCCCACTAGGTTTAGCTGGATCGACTGTATGGTTTTCGGATCACCCTTGCTGCGGAGTCTACGCCAGACACCTCTTACCCCGCTTTCTCTTGTCTCTGCAGGATAGATGCGAGCATTGTTGCAGATAGTGCTGGCTATTAGTACCCTCCTTAAATCGGCTTCTGCTCCAGCTTTTTGACGGAGACTTTCAGCCGTAATCTCCCCTTCAAAACTATACCCGGCGCCCGTCACTCGATAGGTCTCATCGGCTACTCTAATCTCCCGAACCGTCATCAGATTCTGGGTGAGGGTACCTGTCTTATCTGAACAGATGACTGTGGCACACCCGAGGGTCTCCACTGCAGGCAGATGGCGAACAATAGCATTTCGACGGCTCATCCGCTGTACTCCAATAGCAAGAGCGACAGTCACTACCGCAGGCAACCCCTCTGGTATAGCAGCAACAGCCAGGCTCACACCGGTAAGGAACATGCGGTAGACAGGAAAACCCCTCAAAACGCCGGCCACGAACACAAAGCATACGACCAAAAGACACCCCAAGACCAGCCATTGGCCGAGCTCCTGCAGCCGGCGCTGTAAGGGGGTAGTCTCCAAGGTAGCGCTATGAATCATACCTGCTATCTTGCCAATTTCGGTATCCATGCCGGTAGCTGTTACCACAAAGCGACCTTTACCTCTGGTGACTGTAGTACCCATAAATACACTGTTTTTTCTATCACCCAAGGGCAGGGTATGGGAAGCTATAAGGTCCTCCTGTTTTTCTACCGCATGGGATTCACCGGTCAAAGCAGCCTCTTCGATCTCGAGAAGATTTGCTTCCAGCAGACGGCCATCAACTGGGATGCGCTGCCCACTAGCCAAAAACACTATATCTCCGGGCACCAAATCTGCTGCCTCAATGACCTTCTCCCGCCCGTCCCTCAGCACTACACAAGTGGGGGCAGCTAAAGTTTGTAAGGCTTCTAGGGAGCGCTCCGCTTTGTATTCTTGAACAAAGCCTAACACTGCGTTACATAAGATAATGGCTAGAATGGCCAAGGCATCGGCTGTCTCTCCCAACAGAGCCGAGATCAAAGTTGCGCCAATTAATACCATCACCATAAAGTCTTGGAACTGACGCAAGAAGCCCATGATTAGTGAGGGCCGCGGTGGGTCCTTTAGTAGGTTGGCTCCATGCTCCCTAAGTCTATTGCTAGCTTCCTGTTGCGAAAGGCCCCGACTCGGGTCGACTGCCAATCGCTTTAGAAGCGCACTCACGGGTTCCTGATAGTATTCCAGCACAGACATCCTATCTATATCCCCCTCTGCTTAGGGCTCAGAGTATCCTAGTAGAGGCTAGTTACAAATCCTCGGACTGGCTCTGTGCCAAGCACTTCCTGTCCATAATCCATATTCTCAAGGCAAGCGAAAGATTCTCCTGAGATATATGGTAGAGACCGCCAAAAAAAAGAAGCCCACAAAGGACTTCTTCCGGGGAAACACTTGATCTCGTAAGGATGCTGCTGCGCTTTCAGCTATATATTGTTCTTTGACGATGGATCTGATGATGGTTCTACCCTATCTTGGAGCATCTGTTCTAATCTGCGCAACTCCTGCTGGGCGCCAGGATGTCCACTCTGCAGCTGCAGGACTCTGTCGAACTCATGGAAAGCTTCACTATAGGCTTCTTTCTGCAAATATAAAAGGCCCCACTGATAGTGGATCTCCGGCTCCCTCGGATTGTATCTGTTGGCCTCGGTTAATACCTGCAAAGCACCGTCGATATCACCTGTCTCCTTGAGTAAACCAGCAAGACGCAGAGCGGTATCGACATGATCAGGAGCCGCATCCAAGACTTCCCGATAGTACTCCATGGCACTTGTCTGATCTTGAGCCTCTTCAGCTAAGACCCCCAAGCCGTAGCAGGGAATGGCCACCAACTCTTCATCTTCTCGCGCCTTAAGATAATGATTTTTCGCTCTTTCGTAGTCTCCCTGGCTTCTATAGACGTCACCTATTAGACCATGGACATAGGGGGAGTCACCGTCTATGCGCAAAACATCATGGTAGGCTTGGAGAGCCCCATTCGCCTCTCCCCTATCGTGATAGGCCACTCCCAAAGCAATCCGTGCGTCTGTATTGGTAGGATCTAACTCACATGCTCGTCGGAGCTCCCCTACGGCCATCTCTGTGAAACCCAAAGCATAGTAAACCAACCCATTGGCCAGATGTACCTCAGTCAGATCCCTATCTGCACCCGAGACGGGACTCAAAGTCAATGCCAACATGAGTATACCAGCCACAGCAACTAAACCGAATCGCCTCACTCACAACACCTCTAAAGCGCCTTACCCAAATACATACATCGGGCTATGGCTATTTATCGAACTTCGATGGTCTCTGCGCCCAACCCTGCCTCTTGGGGGGCTTTCCTGTAATTCGCCATAGGGTAGACGACTTCCTCCAACCTTTATGCTATACTTATAGGGAAAATCTGCTCGTTTATAAGGATGGGGTTAGTGATGGCTCTCGACGGAATCGCTCTATCAGCAGTTACAGAGGAAATGCAACAACTTGTAAACTCCCGAGTTACCAAGATATACCAGCCAGAAAGACGGGATGTAGTTCTGCACTGTCGGCAACCTGGGGTTAGCTTACCGGTTGTGTTGTCTGCAGACACCCACAATGCCAGGGCCTGTTTAGCGACTAGCGTGCCCAAAAATCCACCCTACCCGCCATCCTTCTGTATGTTGCTCCGCAAGTACTTGGAAGGCGGTCGAATTGTTCGGGTAGTACAGCCGGATCTGGAGCGCATCCTAGAAGTAACCATAGAGAACATTGCCGAACATGGTGGTCTAGCCGAGTTCCGTCTCATCGCAGAGATGATGGGTCGTCACAGCAATATTGTCCTCGTAGACGGCTCCAACACCATTCTTGATGCCATTGTACGTGTTGATAGTCGAATTAACCGCTATCGTGAGATCCTGCCCGGAATTCCTTATCTAGCGCCACCGACGCAAGACAAGATCTCCCCGGTGGGGTTAGAATGGCAGCGATTTGCAAGTCGTATAGCACCTGCCCACGATAATGCACGGCTATGGAGATTGCTGCTAGATAATATCCAAGGCATAGGACCTCAGACCGCCAAAGAATTGGTGCACCGAGCGGGCTATAAGATTCAGGCCCTCAGGGGTGACGTGGATGCACGGGGCCTCGAGCGCCTCTTTGCAGTGGTAGAGAAATTGGGTGAGACTGTTATTCAAAAAGCTTTTGCTCCTCAGCTGATCCTCGATTCGGAAGGCAATCCCCACGAGACATCCGCGATACCCATTACCCATCTTGATAAGCCTAGTCAAAGGTTCAAGTCCATGTCCGAGGCTCTAGAGTTATGTTACGATACTAAGATAACACAGCACAAAATCTCTAGTGCAAGACATAACCTGAACAAGGTAATCGAAGGGCATTTGGGCCGCGTTGCTAGGAAAAGACAAGCTCAACAAAGGGCTCTGGAGCAAGCGGAAGCAGCAGATACTTACCGTATCTTGGGAGAACTGCTTACAGCTAATCTATATCGAGTGGAAAAAGGAATGACCACCATCACTGTCCCCAACTTCTATGACGAAAACCAGGCTGAAATGGACATACCACTGGATCCTAGGCTGACTCCTTCTGGCAATGCCCAGGAATATTTCCGTCGCTATAATCGGGCCAAGAAAACAAAGATAGCCGGCTTATACCAACTACGCCGCTCCCTAGCGGAAGAGCAATACCTAGAGCAGGTGCAAGCTACCCTTGAGCTTGCTGCGGATCTGGACGAACTCTCGGAGATAAGAAGAGAACTGATTAATGAAGGCTACGTGAAGTCCGTCAAGCAAGAGACTCGTAAGAAACAAGCTCCCGTCTTGTCCCAGCCCCATGGATTCCGGTCCCGCGATGGTTTCGATATTTTTGTCGGGAGAAACAACAGGCAGAACGATTATGTCACTTTCAAAGTTGCTCGACCCGACGATATCTGGCTCCATGTGAAAGATATTCCCGGTTCCCATGTGGTGATCAAGGCTCAAGGCAAAGAAGTACCGGAGATGACACTGCTGGATGCAGCACTTCTCGCCGCCTACTTTAGCAAAGCCCGCAATGGTGAAAACGT
>JAAYRF010000275.1 GCA_012518905.1 Bacillota bacterium
GATCCAAGAATTCGATATGAATAGGGGTGATAACCATGGAAGGCGGAATGGAAAGGCGGACATCGGTTGTGGAACCTGTGCAAGATGATGCTGCCACTGAGCGACTCTATGGTGCAACCCAATGGCAACTTATGGGGTGGCAGTTTAGAAAGCACAAACTGGCCATGGGAGCTGCAGTAGTCTTGTGCATCTTTTATCTTGTTGCCCTCTTTGCGGAGTTTTTCAGCCCACACGATCCTATGTTGCGATACAACAGGTTTATCTATGCTCCTCCTCAGAGAATCAGGTTCGTCCATGAGGGGCAGTTTCAGGCAAGGCCTTTTGTGTATGGTTATGATCAGAGCCTAGATCCACAGACGCTGATGCGGGTCTATACCATCGATACGAGCAAGCGGTATCCAGTACGCTTTTTCACCAAAGGATATGAGTACAAGCTATTGGGCCTCATCAATACTGATATACATTTCATGGGCGTAGAAGAACCTGGTGGCACGCTCTTTCTACTAGGCACAGATCGATTGGGTAGGGACCTTTTCTCACGAATATTGCATGGTGGTCGGATATCTTTGACCATGGGGCTTTGCAGTGTTTTTCTCAGTTTGTTCATTGGTCTTCTTCTGGGTGGCCTAGCGGGATACTACGGGGGTACCATAGACAACATTATACAAAGGTTGATAGAGATCTTACGCTCGATGCCAACCATACCCTTATGGATGGGGTTATCTGCTGCGGTTCCTTCGGACTGGCCGCCTTTGAAAACCTACTTCGCCATTACCATCGTGCTATCGATTATCGGTTGGACCACACTAGCTAGGCGGGTGAGGGGTAGGTTTCTATCCCTGAGGGAAGAGGATTTCGTCATTAGTGCGCGTTTAGCCGGTGCTAGTGAGCTGAGAATTATTTTTGTGCATATGCTGCCGTCCTTCATGAGCCACATTATTGTGTCAGTGACACTGTCGATACCACAGATGATACTGGGCGAGACTGCCCTCAGCTTTCTCGGATTGGGACTGCGTCCTCCGGTCATTAGTTGGGGCGTGTTGCTGAAGGAAGCGCAGAATCTGAATACTATCGCCGTGCATCCGTGGTTGCTGACTCCAGCTTTATTTGTCATCGCTGCTGTCCTTGCTTTTAACTTCGTCGGCGATGGCCTCCGGGATGCGGCAGACCCCTATTCCCATTTATGAGTGCGAGGAGCTGATTCCATGGGCAAAAATGATGCTCTGGTTACTATAGAGGATTTGCAGGTTGAGTTCAAAACCAGGGAAGGTATTGTCCGTGCCCTGAGGGGAGTAAATCTAGACATACGCCGGGGCGAGACTCTAGGCCTAGTGGGCGAGAGTGGCTGCGGCAAGAGCATGACAGCTAGGGCTATTATGGGACTTATTCCTAAACCTGGGAAGATAACAGCGGGAAATATCCGGCTGCATCGAGATGGGACTAGCAATCCCATACAGCTGGAGAGCTTGGATCCGAGAAGCGACAGCATGGGCCAGATCCGAGGCAAGGAGATAGCTATGGTCTTCCAGGAACCAATGACTTCCTTTAGCCCTATTCATACCGTTGGGCATCAGATCGGCGAAATGGTGGAGCTGCATCTGGGCGTCGACAAGAAGAAGGCTAGAGATAGGGCCATTGAAGTCCTATCTTTAGTAGGCATACCCGAGCCGGAGCAACGAGTCGATGCTTACCCCTTTCAGCTAAGTGGTGGTATGCGACAGCGAGCCATGATCGCTATGGCTCTGTCATGCAATCCGGCACTTCTTATCGCTGACGAGCCGACGACGGCTTTGGATGTCACTACCCAGGCCCAGATACTAGAGCTTTTGCGAAGCTTGCAGATGCAGCTAGGGATGAGTATTTTGTTAATCACCCATAATATTGGAGTGGTCGCTGCCTTATCCCACCGCATAGCTGTCATGTATCTGGGAGAGGTGGTTGAAGAAGGCAGTGTCGAAGAGGTGCTGTCTAACCCCGCTCACCCCTATACACAGGGATTACTGAAATCTATGCCCAGACTAGGCCACAGAACCGGCGAACGGCTTTGGAGCATCGAAGGAAGCTTACCCGATGCTTACGCGAGCTTGCCGGGATGTGCTTTCCACCCCAGATGCTGGCTTGCTAGACCCGACATATGCGACAAACAAAAACCGCCAGCTGTGCGGGTATCGGATCACCACAGTGCTTCGTGTCTTCTAATAGGCGAACCAAGGTGAAAGGTGGAATGCCAATGTCTTCTTCAACACTGCTTGAGGCACGCGAGCTTAAGAAATATTTCCCCATCCAGGAAGGTGCCTTCTTGAGGAAAAAAGTAGGATGGGTGAAGGCTGTTGATGGTGTGAGTTTCTCCATCCGTCGGGGAGAGACCGTTGGTTTGGTTGGCGAGAGTGGATGTGGCAAGACGACTACAGGGCGTATGCTCTTGCGGATTATAGAACCCACTGCTGGCTCAATAATCTACCATGATAGTTCGGGGCCGGTAGATATTGCTGAGCTAGATCGCAAGGAACTGTGGAATCTTAGAAGACGGATGCAGATGATTTTTCAAGATCCCTATTCGTCTTTGAATCCCAGGATGACTGTACAGGAGATCGTGCAGGAGCCATTATATTGCTATGGGGTCGGCACTGCAGCTGAGCGGAAAGAGCGAGTGGTGAAAATCCTCAAAGTAGTAGGCTTGGATCCGAAGTTCATGTCTCGTTATCCCCATGCCTTCAGCGGAGGGCAGCGGCAAAGGATTGGCATTGCCCGGGCATTAATCCTCAACCCGGAGATTATCATCGCTGATGAACCTGTTTCTGCCCTAGATGTATCTATTCAAGCTCAGGTGCTCAATCTTCTTCAGGATCTCCAGGCTCAGTTCAACTTAACGTTCTTATTCATTTCCCATGATCTTAGTGTTGTGGAGCATCTTTGCGACCGTACCATGGTCATGTATTTGGGGAGAATTGTGGAGATGGCGGATACCGAGGAACTCTTTGACAATCCACTGCATCCTTATGTGGAGACACTGCTTTCGGCAGTGCCCCGGCCAGAGCCTGGGTTTCGATTTGATGAACAGATACTTGAAGGAGAAGCCGAAGGCTATCAGGGTGAGAGCAAGGGTTGCGCTTTTGCCCCTCGCTGCCGCTATGCTAAGGCTATCTGTCATGAAGAGGTGCCTGAGCTGCGGGAGATGGCCTCGAATGGGTCTCCCCATGTGGTAAGCTGTCATTTGGCGGAGAGTCTAGAACTAAAGGGTGTTGGCTCCGCCCCAAGCCAAGGTACAGCAGGGTAGAGATAAGAGGTGGTAGCAGACAAAGGAATCGCCCCTGAAATTGGCAAGGGCTAGAAGCCTCCTTTGCTCGGTCATTGGGCACCGAGTAGAGGAGGTTCTTGTATTGCCTAGAATCGACCGAATGGCAGATTTAGGTCTTGACCTTCGGTCTCACGGTTAGTGCTCCTTTCCGCCGAGCTTGGTAAAGATCTGCGCTTAGTGGGGAATCGAGTTAAAAATCATCATAGATTAAGCATGTCAACTTGCATAAGATTTGCTATAATGTATATAAAAGGACAAGAGTGCGAAATACTGCTTCGGAGTCATTAGTCGGTGCCTCAAGGGATTCGCCAGTAGGCTTTTGGGAATTAGCCAGATATTAGCAGGCCAGGGGAAAGGGGGCTGTTTCTTAGAGGAACGTGGTAAGAAGAGCATGATCCATCAGGAGGAATGAAGACAATGAAGAAGTGTGTTAGTTTGTTATTGGCCTTAGTGATGATCATGGCTTTAGCTATCTATGCAAATGCAGCCACGACCTTGAACTATCTAGAGGTACTGACAAGTCCTGAGAGAACGGCTTTGCTTAAAGAGACGATTGCAGAGTACGAGGCACGAAACCCTGGTATTAAGATCAACCTCATTTCACCTCCATATGAGCAAGCTGATCAGAAGGCGACCTTAATGCTAAACACAAATCAGGCACTGGATATAATCGAGATCAGGGACTATACAGTAAAGCAGTTTGTAAACAATAAGAGATTGACGGACCTAACAGAACACTTTAGGGATTGGCAGGATGCTAAGACCCTGACGGCGGTGGCCAAAACAGCTGCCCGTACAGTGGATAATATCCCGTATTTGGTTCCTCAGTGTATTTTTATCAAAGCGCTATTTGTGAGAACGGACGTGCTGGCGGCCAATGGAATTGACTATGCGCCTAAGACATTCTCGGAGCTGGTTGAAATATCTAGACAGATTACTGACCCATCCAAGAATCAGTACGGTTTTGCTTGGAGGGGTAAATCTGCGGAGATCAAGTTTGCAGATCTTTTTGCCTCAGCGTATGTCCGGGACATGGTGGGTGCTGAATTCATCTATTCTGAAGAGGAGAGCTTCTTCACCAGCTCTGGCTGGAAGGTAGGCATGGAAACGTATCTCGCTCTGTTTGAGGATGGGGTTCCCAAGGATGGAATCAACTGGGGTTTTAATGAGCAGATCAATGGTTTCGTATCGGGAGCTACCCCCTTCCTTATCCAGGACCCAGACGCCATTCCGTTAATTGATAAGCTTCTGGGACCGGATAAGTACGAGGTAGTTCCTACTCCGGTAGGCCCCTTTGGAGTAACCTTCCTAGATTACGGGTTTTCCGGCTTAGGCATACCGAGCTACTCCAAGAACAAGGAGCAGGCATGGGATTTCA
>JAAYRF010000276.1 GCA_012518905.1 Bacillota bacterium
TCTTCGTTGTCACTGCGACTACTTGCGGGATAAGCGCTTCTCCAAAGCTGCCCGCTCCTCTTCGAATCCAGGTTTCCCCAATAAGGCAAACATATTTTGCTTATAGGCCTCGACACCCGGCTGATCAAAGGGGTTGACACCCAAAACATACCCACTAATGGCACAAGCCTTCTCGAAGAAGTAAACCAACTGCCCAAAATGGAACTCGCTTAGCTCCGGTACTCCCACCACTACACTAGGCACGCCGCCATCGGCATGGGCCAGCAAAGTACCTTCTAAGGCCTTGCGGTTCACATAGTCAACAGTCTTGCCGGCTAAATAGTTGAGTCCGTCAAGATCTTCAGAATCCCTTTCTATGGTCAGCTCTGCCCCAGGTCGCTCCACCTGAATGACTGTCTCCATCATCAAGCGCATACCATCTTGGATGTACTGACCCATAGAGTGCAAATCAGTTGTAAACTCTACAGATGCAGGGAATAACCCCTTACCGTCTTTACCCTCACTCTCGCCGAACAACTGCTTCCACCACTCGGTGAAATAGTGCAATGCCGGCTCGTACGTCACCAAGATCTCCATTACCTTACCCTTGCGATGCAGGCAGTTACGTACAGCAGCATACTGGTAACACGGATTTGCTTTTAGGCTAGGTGACCCGTAGTTACTCATAGCCGCTTCGGCCCCGGCCATCACTGCCTCGATATCAATTCCCGCCACAGCCATAGGCAAAAGCCCCACTGCTGTCAGTACTGAGTACCTTCCCCCGATATCATCGGGTATAACAAAGGTCCCGTAGCCCTCGCTCTCGGAAAGCTCTCTTAGAGCTCCTCTGGAGCGGTCGGTGGTGGCAAAGATCCTCCGCTTCGCCTCTGCCTTGCCATATTTATCCTCCACGAAGTCCCGAAAGATCCGGAAAGCTAAGGCAGGCTCAGTGGTGGTGCCAGACTTCGATATAACATTGAGGCACACATCCTTATCCTGCAAGAGCGCTAGAAGGTCCGCCATATAGCTACTGCTTAAGTTGTTCCCTACATAGTAGACAGGTACCCCGTCATGGCCAAAAGCCGGTGTCAGCATTTCGATAGCCGCCCGGGCCCCGAGATAAGAACCCCCGATGCCGATGACCACAAAAGCATCGGCTTTGGCCTGTATTGTCGCAGCGGTCTCCTTAATGCGAGCAAACTCTTCTTTGTCATAGTTCTTGGGCAGCTCCAACCAACCCAAATACTCATTACCGGGTCCCTTGCCGCTATGCAAAAGCTTGTGAGCTTCCCGCACTTGTTCTGCCATATACGACAATTCGTGCTCACCTAGAAAGGCCGATGCCGGCGTATAGTCGAAGCGCAGCTTCTCCGCTACCAAAGTCTTGTTCATCTTGCATCTCTCCTTGATATTCTACTACCAAGATAGTAATCTGCAACAAACCTAGCTCCTAACCCCGTGTACCTCTTCACCTACATAAACATCGGCGATGTTGGCAGCATGGTCCCCAACCCTCTCTAGGTTGGAGATGATGTCGAGGAAAATCACACCAGATATCGGTGAACACAGATTCTGGTTTAGTCTGTCAATGTGGCTCAGTCTAAGGGACTCCTCCTGCTTATCGATCTGGGGTTCTCTCTCCCTGGCTGTTAAGGCACAGGACGGATCGTCTTTTTCCCATGCTAATAAGGCCAAGTTAAAAGTCTCCATAGTATAGTCGAGGAACTCCTCTAGCTCCTTAGTCGCTGTCTCGCTAAAAACTGCCTCGTTGGCGAGCTTGTGGGCCAAGAGCTCCTGGATATTCTCACCATGGTCACCAACTCTCTCAATATCATTTATGAGATGATATAGTTGACGGTGTCTCTCGGCCAGATCTTCAGAGAGGGACCGTTTGGACAGTTCCACTAGGTACTGTACAATACCTGCTTCGTATTCATCGATGGCTTCCTCCAACTCTAGTATCCGAGCCAGACCATCCTCAGTAGGGGTCGTTATGTTCTCTTTGGCCACCCGGAGCATCTCTAGAGCCATCTGACCCATGCGCATAACTTCACTAAACGCCTGCTCTAAGGCGACCGCCGGCGTGGTCAATAGACGGCTGTCCAAATGCAAAGTGAGTTCTTCGCCATTGGGCTTTGCCGGAATCAGCTTGCTCACAGTATAAGCCAGTAGCCCCGCAAAGGGCAACAAGACTAGGGTGTTGGCCACATTAAACAGGGTATGGGCGTTGGCAATCTGCCGGATAGGTGCGTGGCTGGTAGAAGTCACTATCTTGGAAAACCACGGAAGCAACGGCAAAAAGATCAGTGTACCTGCCACGTTAAACAAAAGATGCGATGCTGCTGCCCGCCGAGCCGTCACCGAAGTTCCTATACTGGAAATCAAGGCGGTGACAGTAGTACCGATATTCGTACCAAACAAGACGGGCAAGGCCATTGACAAGGTAATTAGGCCCTCACCGGCCAGACTCTGGATAATACCGATGGTAGCAGAGCTACTTTGCATGATGGCTGTCATCACTGTTCCCATCGTTAGTCCATACAACCAGTTATCAGACATTCTCAAGGTCAGGTTGGCAAACGCCTGTGTATCGCTGAGGGGAGCCATCGCGCCTTTCATGGTTTCAATACCAAGAAATAAAATACCAAATCCCGCAAAGACTTGCCCTAGATAACGCCAGCGCTTGCGCTTGCCCACAAGATATGGCAAAGCCCCTAAAGCTACGAACACCAAAGCATAGGCTCCTATATCAAACGCAATGAGCTGCGCAGTAATAGTCGTACCGATATTCGCCCCCATGATTACACTAATAGCCTGGGGCAGATTCATGAGTCCTGCATTAACGAACCCTACTACCATCACCGTTGTGGCGCTACTGCTTTGAATGATTGCTGTGATGAATGCCCCCAGAAATACACCGATTATCGGATTGCTGGTCAAAACCTCCAGCAGGTGACGCATCCGATTACCCGCTATCTTCTGAAGGCCGTCTCCCATCTGGTTCATTCCATACAGAAACAGCCCTAGGCCTCCCAAAAGGCCAAACAGCGTTCCCACTGCCAAAACCACTCCTCCCAAGAACCCTCCGTATAGGTTCAATCAAATAGCATGTCCAATTGGGGAGCCGTCTATATCTTTAGTATAATCGGCAAAGACCGGTGGCCACGGAATCCACCGGTAATCCATCCATATTTCCTTCTCGCACCCGGATCAAATTCCTGCCAATGGACTAACAACTCATCCGAGCAGGGCATCAGCCAAACGGGGACCAGGCACCCGCCCCTCGCCTTCCCTTCTAGTGATGCCTTGGCCATCAAAATACTCCAACAAAGCCACAGCCATCTTGCGATTGGTCTTGAGGGAATCTCGCAACTCCCCTACAGTTATCAAGCCTTCGGCAGCCAAATGCTCCCCCACGGTCTGAATAGCTTTCTGGATGCTTTCTTGGTGCAAGATCATGCCCGGTGCTATCTGCACAACCTTGCCAACATGGAGCAAGAGCTCTAGCATGTCTTTGGCAAAATCAAGGGGGTAGGATAGCAAAGATGCCATTTCTGCCACTGTGCGAACCTGTAAGCCCGCGTCCAAAATAATCGCCTCTAACTCCTGCAAAGCAGGATCGTTTCCTTGGATGAGCCGCCCATAAACTTCCGGGTCACCTACCCACGGACCCTCCACCAGAATAATGGTCTCCTGTGACCACCGCTCCAGCACACCAGCAAAGTCCCTGCGCTCCCAGTTCGCAAATAGGCTGCTTCTTAGTTCTTCCCGATCTATACCTAAACGAAAAGGTGCTTTGGCTTGAAGTGTCTCAAGGATCCCTCGCACTGCCCGGGCAGCAGCCAAATAGTCCTCTTCGGCCATATACTTGTTGCCCATATCCACAAACCCTCCATCCAAGAGCACCGCTCTCACCGACATTTCCGGCAAGTGAACCATATGGCTGAGCTCCCTTGGGGAAACCGGCGGAATACTAGCCAAACCCCGAGCCAGATGCTGGCGCTCCCTAGCTAGAACAAGGTGGATAAGCTCCCTGGGAGAACCGGTAGCTTCTATCTCCAGCTCCCGCCGATGCCTTGGATCGTAGCGGCGACGCCGCGGCGCATTGGGCAAAAGTACCTGCCCTCCACCAATGGTGGTAATGGGGGAAAAAGACCGAACTATGTATCTGTCACCCCTTAATGCAACGACTGGTTCTTCCGTATAAAACTGAACATATCCCGTGACCCCAGGTATAATATCATCACCGATGACCCTTATCCTAGCCATGACTTCTGCCGTTCCCAAATGCAATCTTACCCTTTGACCGTGGGTAATAACAGAGGACCTCTTAACTGAGGTCAGTACAGCATCAAATTGCTTAGTCACACCTAGTGTCCCTGGATAGGCAACTGTATCTCCCCGCTTGATGTCATCTGTGACAACCCCTGTAAGGTTTAAAGCACATCTTTCACCGGCACTTGCCATATGGACACCTTGACCGTGGACTTGGATATTCCGTACCTTAGCCTCTTTGTTCTGGGGAAGAACAACTACCTGATTTCCTTTGTGGATAGACCCGCCATATATGGTTCCAGTTACGATTGTGCCATGTCCTTCCATGGCAAAA
>JAAYRF010000009.1 GCA_012518905.1 Bacillota bacterium
AAGGGGAGCCTGCAAGAGCTTAACATAGTTTTAACGGAAAACCCTACAAGTAGCGTCTAGAAGCCCTTGCAGGCACTGTGTTCTTATTGTATGGTTAGGATTGGGGAAGGAGAGTGTGGATAATAATATGATGGCGACCTTAGGTTTTTTGCTTTTGGCAGGCTTACTGGCAGGCAAAGCCGCAGGACGTTTTCATTTTCCAGCAGTCACAGGATATATACTGGCGGGGATTTTGCTTGGACCATCGGTCCTTAATGCCATACCGAGCTTCGCGCTACATCAGCCCATAGAGGAATTTGCTTTGTGCCTCATCGCCCTTGCTATTGGCGGTGAATTGACCATAGAGAATCTGCGGGACTTAGGGCCACAAATAGTGGCTATTACTTTTAGCCAGCTGATGGGAGCTTTCATTTTAGTGTTGGCGGTGAGCCTCCTTTTTGGCGCGTCACTCCCATTAAGTCTTCTGTTGGCTGCCCTTGCCACCGCTACAGCCCCCGCAGCCACATTGGCTGTAGTAAGACAGTACAACGCTAGAGGGTCCTTCACGAATGCTCTCTTGGCCGTTGTTGCCCTAGATGATGCAGGTTGCTTAATAGTCTATAGTATGGCTGCGGCCTTCGCTAGTGCCATCATGCATGGGGCGGGACTCAGCCTTAGCATCCTATGGGAACCTCTTTTTGAGATAACTGGCTCCCTCTTAGTAGGTGGTATGGGTGGACTTCTACTGTCTTGGGGATTACGCCACTTGAAAAACGATGGCGAGATCCTCACCCTGGGGCTTAGCATGGCCCTTCTCGTCAGTGGATTAGCTACCAAATGGGATTTATCGACTCTTTTGGCGACGATGACTCTAGGGATGGTGGCAGCCAACGCCCGAAGAGAAAACCGGCACTTCTTTCAGTTGATTCAAGAGATCGAGCCCCCAATCTATGTGGCCTTCTTTGTGCTTTCTGGTATGTATCTCCAGCTTGAGGTTCTACCTCAAGTGGGTCTTCTAGGTATTGGGTACATCCTGGCCAGGGCCATCGGGAAGATGGGCGGGACTTATGTCGGTGCTTTACGTACTAAGGCCCCGGAAACCTTTCGCAAGTATCTAGGGCTCGCCCTCATACCTCAAGCCGGTGTCGCCATAGGCCTTGGCGTCTTGAGTTCCGCAAAGTTCCCTGAGCTGCAATCAACCATAATGACCATCGTTTTGGCCTCAGTAGTGACATCGGAGATCGTTGGTCCTCTCGGGGCAAAGTATGCTCTAACGAAAGCTGGAGATATTCCAGGCACGCATGAGATGTGACGCAAAGTAGCGCAACGACAAGCCTAGCACCCTCTTACCAGTAGAGTCAGACTGTGCATTACACCATTAGGCAATCAATAAAGGCACCCCGGAACGTGGGTGCCTTTCCTATGCCTCTTTGTCTTAACCTCGTAGTTGCCCCAGCCTTCGACTACCAACCCTGGGTATATTACCTTGGCTGCAAAGGGTTCTTCTCAAAATACTCTAGGATGAAAACCAAGCCCAAAGCTACCATACCGCCTAACACCAAGGCGATGGCAGTGTTAAGCATCGGCCGGATATTGACCGGGTCGATGCCTACAGCGGGCTGGTCGATTACCGTAGTATTCTCCAGGTTTGCTATTGTCACTTCTGTGCCATGGATCTCTGAGCTCAGAGCCAACAATGACCCTTCCTCTTTGACCAGATAATCAATTATGCGAGCACGAGCAAGAGCTATCTCGGCATCGGAATGCTCCACTGCCTCCAAGGCTGCAAGGGTATCTATCAACGCCTGATACGTATTCTGAGCGTCTACATAGTTGATCTGCAGGTTCTTCAGCCTCTCTTCCAGGAGAGACTTCCTTTGGTGATAGGCAGCAAGGGATCTTTCCATGAAGTGACCAGCGATGGTCTGAACAACCTCACGAGCCAAATGAGGATCATTATCGTGGTAGCTGATAGTAAGCATACGGGTATCGCGGATGCTATCAACGGAGACTAGTTTGGCAAATTCCTCTACCGATTTGTACTGACCACCTATACGAAGGTCCTCTAGAACCTCTGATAACAAATCATTACTAGTCAGGATCTCCCTAGACGAAGCCACATTGCCGTATATTGGGTGGTCAAAAGTCCCAAGTGCGATCTTTGTGGATGCCTCGTATTCCGGTATGACAATAAACTTAGAGACTCCAAAAGCCACCAGGGCTGCCACCAACGGCAAGAGTATTACAAGCCAGATCCTCTTGCGGATTATCTCTATGATCTCTCGAAGTTCAATTTCATCTTGATAGTAGTAGGCCTCTTGCGGGGGCACTTGGCTCGTCATGCCTAGTCACGGCTCCTTCCAATCTTTTACTTGGAAGCTTCGGCATCTGGCCAATATCTCCTGCTATGAAGCATCACTATGCTTCTGGCTTGAAAGAAGACATAAGAACCCATCATTCACCAGAGAGCTTGCGCCTTCGTATAGTATCATAGGGCCCATGGGGAGGAGGGACCGGGTGTGGGTTGTGATGACAAACTTAAGGTGAAGGTCAGGCAAAGTGATGACGGTCGCAAGAAGAAGGTCAAGATCGAAAACGAAGGGCTAGAGATCAAGATCAGAGTAAAAAGCCCTAAGAAGTGTCCCTATTGTGGACACGAGCACGATGAAGAGTACTTCTCACTACGCTGATTGTTCGGTAGCGCCCAAGCTATATCTGTCTACCATAGCAGGAGGCCCAGGGAGCTCTGGGCCTTCGTTCTTTATGACGCCGCAACTTTTTATATCTATCCTAGCCAGACATAACCTTTCAGAGCTGCCCCAATGTGAAAAGTAGCTGTACTCTACCTTCTTTGCTTGCATTGGATGCAACTAGCCTGTTACCTACGACCTTTATATCCCAGCTAATATCTCTAGATCCCTGGGGGCCGACGTATACACCGCCTTGTCCATGGACACTCTGCCAGCGGGCAAAACTATCTCCGGCAGGTCTCACTTCTACATCTAGGCTAGCATCGGCAATAGCTCCAACAGTAAGGGCCCAATCAGCATTGCTTTGAACCCGGATCGTACCGATATCGGTAAAGGTTAAGGCTTGTCCATCTTGCGGATAGGCAAATACTACCTCCGCCGGCTCCAAAACGGTGAGCCTCTGCATCATCGGTATGGTAAGCGTCACTCTTAGCTCAGCCTTGGCTAGCTCTCTAGCATAACTAGTAGCAGGCGTCCCACCGATTAGCACCAAGACTAACGCCATGAAGATAAACCTTTTGCGCTTTCCCATTGTCGCTCCCCTCCAATTGCTCTCTACCCCATGATGCCTTTGAACCGCATCAAAAGGAGCCTATTCACCCAAAGAGGTGAAGGCTCCTTTAGCAACCGTCACTCTCTTCGGCAGCCCGGCCACCATAGCTATGCCTTAGGTCCGTTGGCTTTGCGGCCCCGTCTTTCGGCGGGTTTGCCTTTATCGTAAGAGTCATACATAGTCCCTTATGGGAGAATATTCCTTATCTTAATACTACTCTCCCTGCTCTTCGATGTCAAGGGGTACTTCAGTAGACAGAATGTCTCTGTTTCCATGGAATATGGTCAGCTTCACTAGGTATGCTCCGGCATCTAGTCCCTGGGCTATCCCCGATAGCTGCTGGCTTTGTAAAGGCATCACCTTTGAACAATCCTCAGGCAAAGTCAGCACAGCCCTTTCTACGAATTCTCCGGCAGCATTGCTGATGACCAGATCTGCCCGGGGCGTAAGATCGACATTGCCTGTATTGACGATATCTAGAGTAAGCACGTGTCCTCCCTCTGTTTGCTCCCCTTGTAGGCTGCGGATCTCCACTTGGTAGATGTGATCTTTACCTACTAGGACAGTCAAGGGGATTGTCTTCTCGGTGATAGGTTCGTCTGATTCCGGTGCAAAGGCCGCCATGACTAATGAGCCATTGTAACTAGCATCTGCAGCATCCTTAGGCACTGCAACGGTGAGCACCAGTCTATTCCTACCCCGACCAGGAAGCTCTAGCTCCGCCGGGCCCCTAAGCTCCACCCACCCTAAAGGTGAGTAGGGATAGTCCGGCGTAACATCTCGACCTCCGAGGAGGATTACTGTAGGCTCTTGAATCTCACTGGTCACTTGCAGCACTTGGCTCTTCCGCTGACCAGGTTTGGCCTCAATCTCAATGGTTATAGGTTCCACATCGAAAGCACCAATTTCATCGGCTCTCGGGAAGTTGAATTGGCCCTGGACAACCTCGATGGTTTTGGTCCGGGTGATCTGACCATGATCACCGTAGCGAAGAAAAACTCTCATTGTGTACTCACCAGGGCTTAAGCGCTTGGTTACAGGGCCTAAGTACTCAACTTCGCTGCCGGGATACATCCTGGTTTCACTGATACCTGATCTCTCACTGGTTTCGGTGTCTAACTGGACCCGCTCTACAAGCCGCCTTTCCGAATCCCGAAGGGTGACTTCCCCAGAGACAAGATAATCCCAGGCTGATGTATTGGCAACTCTGGTTATTATAACGGGCTCCCCCTCACTGCCCGGCACCATGTCGAAGCTACGCAGCTCTCCCTGTATCCTGAGCCCCGGTCGATCCACCCTAATATTTAGACGAATGGCATACCTGACTATGAAAGTAATACCTGGCTGATCTGTTGGTACTCTAGGTTCTGCCATGATAACCACCGTATGGGAGCCGCCGGCATCGAAGGGTACCTTCACAGTCCCTGATATGACGGTATCTTCTCCGGGATACACTTTGGCCTCGCTCTTATCTAGCTTGACCCAGTTGACAGATGGGAAAGTGTCTGGGTCAGGCTCTTGATAGGCTAGACTCCCGCTGAGAAGCTGTACCGGCTGATACAACGAAAGTAGTACTGTTTCTTCACTAGATCCTGGATTGAGAATGATCTCAAAGTCCTGGGTATCTCCGGGTCTCATATCCAGATCAATGACTAAAGGGCGAACCCCAAAGGCCCAAGCATCTAGACAGATCATCAGTATTATTAGGCCTGAACAAAGAATAAGGCCTATGCTCCGCGCGATTTTGCCCAACGTATACCCTCTCCCCTCGGTAGGCTCTCTCAAAGCCGTGTCACTGGCAGTTCCTTGCCTTCCGCGCATAAGAAACCTAGGCTCTATGAGGATGCCTTAGAGCCAAACAAAGAGCTTCGTCTCAGTTCTTGGCCTGAACAACAATGACAGCAGTGCCTTTGTAAGGCTTATTGGGCTCCGTCGCCTGGAGCTCCCACCAATTGTCACCACTATCCCATTTGGCATAGAAGTAAAGGTGTCGGGTGTTTGGGTGCTTAGCACGAACGATATAGCTTGTAGCGGTTCGGTCCTTCTTGTCGAAACTGATAAACCATTTGAGTGCATTCCCCGCCCTGTTGCCATCTTCGTCCGCTAGATACTCCGGTGGTGTGACACTTACCGATACATCTGTATTGGACTTCACCTTGACCTTGGTAAATGCAAGACCCACATCTCCCGGTCTAGTTAGAGAAACAGCCAACATGTCATCTTCGATTACAAAACCGGTGCTCGCAGGCATACTGCCTCCGATTGTTTCATCCTGCCCCACGCTGACCTCAGCCCATTTCCCCACACTGACAAGGAGCTCACTCGTTAACGATATGGGCTTATTGACATCGCCACTGGCAGCGACGGCCATCCCGCTAACACTTAAGACTAAGACCATCATGATCCAAAAGATTGGCACCCTTTTCATACTCACTCTCTCCTTCAGCTTCCGTCGCCCAAGAAACGTTCACTTTGTCATCCTTGAATGACTTTGGGGTGAAGATGCCGACAAATTACTGGGTTGGGCTGACTGTAAACACAATGCTTCCCCGATAATCACCGGCAATAGTCTCCCAATGAGTTCTAGCTCTTACACTTATCTTAAACTCTTCACTAGCAGCTTGCGGCATGAGCCTCACGGTCTTCGCTAAATCAACGATCTGGATGGTGCCATTCATGCGGGTTATTTCCAGGCTGATGTCCTCTAGGGAAATACTTAACGGTTCTTCGCCATAGCCTTGGCCTTCTACTTCTAGCACAGGGGTTTCGCCACTAATAGTAAGAACCCAGTGTTTGTGGCTCGCAATGACTGTAGCAGTGATAGGTGCATCCGCTTTATATACGCCTGGCCCGGCGAGGGCCAGTACTCTAGCGGTCCCCCCATACACAGAAAGGGTAACAAGGTCGGCCACAGGTTCCTCCAAATCGGTTGCCATAGTCCATAGGTGACTTGTGGTAGCCGATGCAACTTGCATATAGCCCCCAATATTGGCATAAACAGGTACTCGCCCAAGCAAGCAGATGGCCACACAGAGCACAAATGCCATTCTCTTAGGGCCAAGAAACCGTAGAGCTCCTACCCCCATATCGCCTTGCCCCCTTCTCTTCTTCGGTACTAGTACCCACTAATTCATCGATTAGCCGGAGCATTTCCAGACAGCTTTTGAACGTATATATTTCTCCACTTTGGACATGACCGACACTGCCCTGCCAGGTACCATTATCCGTGCGCAAGATTCGAACAATGAAAGTAGCAGATTTTGTGGGCTGGCAAGAGGTGGTCTCTTCTCCCTTGTCGCGACCCTTCATAGAACCTTCCTCCCAGCTATACATCTTAACTAAGATTGTAACCGGGCACTCTCAAATAGTTCTTCAAAATCTTTCAAGGTTCTCCTCAGATGTCCACCTACCTAGCCTTTTGTAGAAGAATACCTAAAGGAGAGCCATCGTCACCGTCTTTGAGTACATCATAGGTGACATTCACTGGACCACAGGCGTCGTGTTCCAGATCTCTTTTTAACCTGCGACTTACAACCCTAGCCCCTATCTCGCCAGTACCCCATAGGCAGATTGCTATGGTGTTGCTGTTCCATTGGCAAACGGTATCCCCTCGCCTTAAGCTACTGGCAACCAAGGGAAGCTGTTGCATCACTTGGCCACTGCCTTCTTTACTCATGGAAACAAGCATAAAGGTAACCGGCTGCTGGCTGCGCTCTTGCCGTCGGCGTTCCAGAGAACAGATTGATTCGAAGGTCTTCTCGTCACAAAGAAAGGCGCCTTTGGAAGAGGTTGCTTCTCTATCGCTTGTCCCTGCTACCTGCTGTCTGCCGGGCAGCAACCTGGAAAGCAAAGCCTTCGCTTCTCGGCTAGGCTCTAGGCCAAACTCTTCTCTCATCATGCGTGCATAAGCCCGATACTGAGTAGCTGCCTCCGTGGAGCGGCCGGCTTGTACCAAATACCCGATGACTGCATAGTGGAGGTCTTCCCTATAGGGGTCCTTGCGAAGGGCGGTGCGACATAAACGGATAGCCTCTCCAATATCATGGGTCACATCTGCAACTAAAGCAGAAACCCTCAACGCAGCATCCAGGTACATCTCACGGTAGTACTCCCTAGCATCGGCGGCCCACTCCAGGTACGGGTCTTCTGCCAGAAAATCTCCTCGATATAAACCTAGCGCACTCTTAAAAACTCCTATAGCCCGACTTGAGTCTTCCTTAGTCAGTGCCTTGCCTTCCTCGTACAGTCTCTCAAACCTTTCCACATCCACCCAGCATGGCTCACAAGGAGCCAAATGGTACAGACCGTTGGAGTAGAGGATAAACTCCGACTTGCCATAGGCCTGCAGATTCGGTTCTATCACTCGCCGGGCGAAGTATACGCAGGTATGTAAGTTTTGCTCCATGGAACCACCATGATCGCTTTCTGGCCAGAGTACTTCTATTAATCTATCCTTCGGAACTTTCTCTCCCCGCCGGGCTGCAAGGTAGCGAAATAGATTGAGAGCCTTTTTGGACCTCCAATCGGCAGTAGAAATCTCCTTGCCGTCCACTTCAAGATAAAACGAACCCAACATATATATCCGCAAACGGTAGACCTGTGAGTTCGTATCCATAGCTAGATCCTCCCTGAAATGAAGCGCCCACCTACGCTGTCCATCATTGTACTCGCCAAACAAAACATAGCCCAAGATAGTCTTCTGATGTAGGGGTTCTTGCTAGAAGGAGTCTCACTTCAACATTAGACGAAACCTTCTTACTTAAGCCCAGGCCATGACCTAATCCGTCATCATTATAAAGGCCTTGATACCACATGCCCCAACTTCCACGTTTCACCTTGAGGGCAAACTGCAACCAAGGAGAATTGACTAGGCGGCCTTCCTTTGGTTTATATGCCAAAGGCAGATATGCTGCTTCTAAATCCACCATCTCTCCCAGGCTGACACGGTCGGATAGACCAAGTCGCAGAACGGCACTGGAATCTGTATCTTGGTTCAGCAAGACTCCCAGACCGAGCTCCTCGTAAAACTGCCAATCTAGGCCAACAGCATACTTAGTCTCAGATCCCAATCGATCTAAAGCGGCCTGTGCCCTAAACGGCTGTCGCTCTAGCTCCACCCGTGCACCGTAACCCATCTCGCCCCCTGTTTGGTTAACAACTAGCCCTACCTCCACCCAGCCTTCATCGGTGCCGGCATGCTGCCCCTCTTTAAGGAGACTTTGGAGTCCTTGGATACTGCCGATGGATACTATGGGGCCGCTTTCCGGTAGCAGCCTTGGATCCATGACGACTGCACTGGCATATAGGCCAAAGCACCTCCGCAAGCTCTCCTTGCCTAATGCTAGGTCTTGGATGACTATAGCTATGGGCTTTTCTCCATCGGATCTAATCCAAGTTGTAATATTCGTTTTTCCTGTAGTGCCGGCCCGGCTTAGGTACTCCAAAGCGACATCGGTCATGACGCGCTCACCTACGTCATCTATCTGCCTGGGCGTCAAAAACATCTTAAAAACCTGATCATCGTCTTTCTCATCGGTGTAGGCAATCTTATCCCGAGAAAGCTCTATGGAAGTAGGTGCACCAAGCATGGTAACCAGCCATGTGTCGTAATAGGCACCCGCTGCCTTGCTGTCCCAAACTCCGACTACCTCCGCCTTAAACGTACCGGGATATCCGCCTACCCAACTGAGCACATTCTCATCGGTCACGATGGTATAGCCACCCTGGACTTGGCCCCGTGATAGCTCCACGGCGGTTTCGAAGATGCCGCTTGCCCTTGCGGAAAATTCCACGAGCCGCAGTCCATAGGCGATCACTGGCTCATTTTCAGGAATCCCCGGTTCCTCCCAGCCGGGGCTGACTAGTTGGCGGGCTGCATCTAGTCCATCTTCTGCCTCACCGGCCCAAGCCGGGCTAGTACCCACTATCACAATGAGGAGCAAAGCAAGTAGACCGTAGCGTCTAGACATCATGGATCAACTGACCTCCCCTACTGGATGATGGGGGTTACGAACACAAGCACCTCTTTATCTGCTTCTCGTTTTACGTCACTTCTAAAGAGCCAGCGCAAAAGAGGAATATCTCCGAGGATGGGGACTTTCTTGGAAAGGCTGGAATAATCCTCTAGAGTCATTCCTGCCAGCACTGCTGTCTGCCCACTGGCCAACCTGATCGTGGTAGAAACAGCGCTGCGCTTGACTACTAGATCAGGTCTGGCTTCATTGACGAAATGGCTGACCTCGGGAGCGAGCGTCAAGATCACTTCGTCTCCGGCAACCACCATAGGGGTGACCTTGAGGGTGACACCAACTTCGATGCGCTCCGTCCGGTAAGTAGTCTCGCTGTTATCGGGCTTCATTAAAAGAATTTGTCGATCGCCAATGAAGAGGTCAGCTGTCTGCCTGTCCGCTACAATGACCCTAGGGTCGGCTGTTATCTTAGCTTGCTGCTGCCCTTCTAAGAGTTTTAGTTCAGTTAGCAGTTTTCCCCAGATGTTGGTATCCAAAGTGAGGAGACCTCCGGCGAAGCCGATGGTAGTCGACCAATCCTTGTTAAAACTCTGGCGGTTTTCTGCCGTGAACTTTAAGAGATTGTTACCTAGCTCTTTTACGGCCTCCGATGAGACTTCTGTAACCAGTAGTTTGATCTCCACAG
>JAAYRF010000040.1 GCA_012518905.1 Bacillota bacterium
GGTGATAAGTTCCTCATCGATACTACTGATTTGGCAACACCATTGGTTAAGGAGATATACCGGCTGGCCCTCCTTAAGGGAGCCCATCCGGAAGTTCAACTGCAGCCGGAGGGCCTGAGCCATATTTATTTTACCCATGCCTCCGATAAGCAGCTTCAGTACGTATCACCCTTGAGGGAAATGGCTTTTGGCAATTATGACGCGTTCCTCAGCATCATGGCCAACTATAATACCAAAGCCTTGACCAATGTTGAATCAAGCAAGATGGCTCTAAGGCAGCGGGCCATGGCTCCCCTCAATCAGCGATTTATGGAGCGGGCAGCTAAAGGTGAGATGCGCTGGTGTGTGGCCCTTTATCCCACCCATGCCCTGGCCCAAGAGGCCTCCATGAGTCTTCATGAGTATGCTGAGTTTGTCATGGAGGCGTGCCTTTTAAACAACGACGATCCAGTGGCGGCTTGGCAAGAGGTCCACGACAAGCAGCAAAGATATGTGGAGTTCCTAAATGGTATTGATTTCGTGGAAATCAAAGCCAAGGATACCGATCTGAGCCTTAGCGTAAGGGGCAGAACCTGGGAGAAGTGTGATGGCAAGATGAACTTCCCCGATGGTGAGGTGTTCACCGCGCCCGTTGAAGACTCCATTGAAGGTGTAATCCGGTTTTCGTTTCCCGGTATCTACGCCGGCAAGGAGGTTGAAGATATTCGCTTGACCTTCGAAAAAGGCAAGGTAGTCAAGGCCACAGCAGCCAAAGGTGAAGAACTGCTCCACTCGCTTTTAGACACTGATGAGGGATCCAGGCGGGTCGGTGAATTTGCCATTGGCACCAACTTTGGTATCACCAAGTTCACTAGGAATATGCTCTTTGATGAGAAGATAGGGGGTACTATACATCTAGCGTTAGGCAGTACTTATTTCGAGACCGGCGGCAAGAATGAATCCGGCATCCATTGGGATATGCTCTGCGACATGCGGGACGGTGGCGAGATCTATGCCGATGGCAAGCTAATTTATCGCAATGGGCATATGCTTTTGGACACGCAGCCATAATCCATTCATGCAGCCTTAGATGGCCGCGACTGCATTTGGGAAAAGTCAATCAATCCATATTAATCGAAAAGGCGGGATACAGATGCAAGTTTATGATTTACCTACACCGGCTTTACTAATAGACAGGGGCAAATTGAAGCGCAATCTAGAGAACATGGCCAACGTGGCTAAGATTCATCAAGTCAAACTCAGGCCCCATACTAAGACCCACAAGTCTCCTTATATAGCCCACCTGCAGCAAGCCTATGGAGCAGTGGGTGTGACGGTTGCTACGCAAGATGAAGCTGAAGTAATGGCCTATAATGGTATCCCTGATGTATTTGCAGCTTACCCCGTAGTTGAGCGGCAGCGGGCTATGCGGTTGGCTCGATTGGGCCGCTTGGCCAAGGTAAGGGTAGGGGTAGATAGCGAAGTGGGAGCAAGGCATCTATCCAAGGCCGCTCTAGAGTACAAGGTAAGCCTGGGCGTTTTAATCGAGATTGATACCGGCCTAAAAAGAAGCGGTCTTGCCGAAGTTGCGCAAATCATCGCCTTGGCAAAGACCATTGACCAGCTGCCGGGTCTTAAACTAGAAGGCCTATTTACCCATGCCGGTCATGCCCATGGCCAAGATCAAGCGGGCAGGGAGAAGATCAGTAAGGCAGAGGGCAAGATCGTAGTGGAGATAGCTAAGGCTCTAAATGAAGCAGGTTTTCCAGTGGAGGAAATCAGTTGCGGTTCAACACCTAGTGCTAAGATAGTAGCCGGGGTGCCGGGGGTAACTGAGATCCGTCCGGGGGTCTACGTTTTCAACGATGGGTCGCTAGTTGCCGGTGGTACTGCAACTTGGGATGAATGCGCCTTGACGGTCCTGGCTACGGTAGCAAGCAATCCCACTAGTGAGCGGTTTATCCTTGATGCCGGCAGCAAGAGTCTTGCCACGGACCAGGGTAAGAATGTCGTGGGTTTTGGTGCCATTAAGGGCCAGGAGAAAGCTAAGATCACTTGGGTTAATGAGGAGCATGGTATTATCGAGGGTCGCAGCTTAGGCCTAGGTATCGGTGACAAGGTAGAGGTCATACCGAACCACGCTTGCGTGGTGATGAATCTCTTTGATGAATACTACCTTGTCGAGGATGGTCTAGTACTTGGTAGGATACCCGTTGCAGCTAGGGGACACAGGCATTTCGCATAGGGGATGGGCGGGGTTCTCTTTGCCAAAGTTATTCGCCTTGACCATGGGCAGAGTGTCGGCTACAATATATGTAGTTAGACGGTTATCGAACTGTCTAAAGTTGGAGGTGGACCACCTGGCATCCATAGGCTTAACATTTAAGGCCTTATCAGATCCCAATCGTCGCAAGATACTGCAGCTTTTGAAACAAGCTGACATGGCGGCAGGGGAGTTGGCGGAACATTTTACCATTACGAAGCCCAGTCTTTCCCACCATTTGTCCGTTCTCAAGCAGGCGGGCTTGGTTAGTGACGAGCGCCAGGGGCAAAACATTATCTACTCTCTGGAATCTACGGTATTTCAGGACATTATTGCTTGGTTAATGGAGTATACTGCCGGTGAAGATGCTGACCGGGAAGGGAGAGATGACCGTGAATAAGAAAATACCTACGCTATCGTGGGAGCAGATTAGGAAAGATTGGCCCTTATTGACCATGATTTTTCTGCTACTTGCCATGGGCATCTATTATTACCCAATCTTACCGGAACGAGTTCCCAGCCATTGGAATATCCGGGGGGAGGTAGATGGTTACAGCAGTCGCTTCTTTGGGGCTTTTGGGCTTCCCCTAATGAGCCTGGTTTTCTATGTATTGATGCTGATTTTTCCATCTTTGGACCCCAAGAAAGAAAGCTATACTCGCTTTGCCCGGGCATATGATGTGATCCGCTGGAGTATGATCGCCATCTTTGCCCTGCTTCATATTGTGGTACTCATGGCAGCCCTAGGCCGCAAGATCGATGTAGGTAAGGTAGTGCAGCCTGCCATATCCGTCCTGTTTATTTTATTGGGTAATCAGATGGGTAGATTTCGGCACAACTATTTCGTGGGGATCAGGACACCTTGGACCCTGGCCAATGAAGAGGTCTGGCGCAAGACTCATCGGTTCTCGGGGCCCATCTGGGTGGCGGGAGGTATCATTAGCCTCATGGGAACGTGGCTGTCAGCCCCCTACAACTTTACCTTGATGATGCTAGCTATATGTGGCGCATCATTGGTCTCCTTGGTCTACTCTTACGTAGCCTTTAGGCAGATAACATCTCAGAATTGACCCTGGAGAAGGCGGACTTTGGCACCGAGGTTAGCTATATGGATTCACAGTCCCATTGCCTTATCGGCAGTGGGATTTTTCTTTCTGTGCCCCTTAGATACGCCTCCAACCCCTAGAGGGGATTGCCCGGCTGGTAGCGAAGGCATAATTATCCTCTACTTTCTCTAAGCCTTGGCGTTTTGGCCATTAGGGCGATTCTGCGCGCTAAAAGTACCGTCTAGGGGGGATGTCCATGCGCTTTCTGCATACTGCCGATTGGCATATCGGTATGGGCGCAAGCCACGTACCTAGTGTAGCAGACTCGGTGCGGGCAGCTCGGTTGAAAACCGCCGGGAAAATCACAAGGCTTGCCCGGGAGCGCCGATGTGACTTACTGCTTATTGCTGGTGATCTCTTTGATAGCAATGCCGTGAGCAACGATGTGGTCCATCAGGTACTCCGCATTTTGGAAGAGGCGGCTCCTGTAGAAGTCTATATTTTGCCCGGCAACCATGATCTAGTTAGCCCAGACTCAGTATATGAAAGGCCGGCTTTTGCCAATCCACCGGCCAATGTCCATGTCCTACGAGATCGGCGACCTGTCTACCTGCAAAATGGGGATGTTGCGATACTGCCGGCACCGGTTACTCAAAAATGCTCTGAGACAGATCCAACCTTTGACTTTCCCGCAACTCCTGAAGCTACCCATCGAATCGGCGTGGCCCATGGCTCTTTACAGATCGAAGGGAAGTACCAATCAGATGATCACCCCATTGCTCTAGATGCTGCCAGTAGAGCTAATCTAGATTATCTGGCTTTAGGCCACTGGCACTCGTACCTTGCCGTTGGAGATGTGACCATTATGCCTGGCACACCGGAGCCTATGGCCTTCGGTGAGGAAAGCGGTTATGTTACCATTGTAGAAATGGTGGGTGAGCAGACCCTAGTTGAGAAGATACAGATAAACACCTTGACCTGGCTTGATAAGCGCCTTGATCTTGAGCCTGATGTGGACATGCTTACGGCAGTTGGGAGTTGGGCGACGGAGCTGACCGATGATACTTTGCTCCGCCTTGAAATCACCGGCTACGGGACTGGCGAACTGGAAGCTAACTTGCAGGAACTAAGCGATTGGCTAAAGGCTCGGTTGCTTTACCTTGCACTCAATACCACTCAAGTACGAGCTGGGATGCTAACCGGCTCTGCCCAAAAGCTCATCTCGCCACATCCTTTCTTAGCTGGAGTTCTATCTGACCTTGCAAAGATGCTGATGATGGCTGAGCCCGACTTAGGTGCAAGGGAAGCGGCGACTACAGATATTGATCTTGGCCGTGCCTTGGATACGGAGATGCTGCGCAAATGGCTGGATGAGGTGGATTATGACCCTGATATTATCCAAAATGCTATGTGGCAGCTTCTCCGCATGATACAGGAGGTGAGCTCATGATCCTCAAGGGGCTAAGGGTTGAATCATTGGGCTGCTTCTATGAACCCATTGAACTCTCCTTTGCCGAAGGACTCAACATAATCATCGGCAACAATGAGACGGGCAAATCCACCTTGATCACAGCGCTGCACCATGCTCTATTTTCACCCTATACGTCACAGGCGCAGGAGATCAAAGTTCTCAAGCCTTGGGGAACGGAGCTTTCACCCAAAGTCGAGGTGGAGTTTGAGATAGAAGACAAGCGCTATAGGGTAGAGAAACGCTTCTTATTTGATCCAGAGTGCCGGCTATGGGAAGAGCGGGAGGGGAAGTGGAGGCTGATCGCTGAAAGAGATCAGGCCGATGAACAGGTAAGATCCTTTCTCCTGGCAGAGAAGCCTGCAAGAGGTGCCGCCAAGTCAGCCGACAGGGGCATAGCCCGGTTACTATGGCTTCCTCAGGGTGAGACTCTTTCCTTTGAGGTTGATGGCACTTTGCGCAACCGAATTGAAGCGTGTTTGGGAGTGGCCACCCTCGACGAAATAGAAAGCCAAGTGGATGGTGCTATCCAAGCGAAGTACGCTGAGATTTGGACTAAGCGACAGAAATTCACAACTGGCTCGGGTTTGCCTGCACTGGAAGCGAGCATTATGGAGCTTGAGGAAGAGTGTAGGAAGTTGGAGCGGATCATTAAAGAGGTGGAGCAGTATGGCCGTGATCTGGAGCAAGTCCGAGACCAGATTGGGATTTTAGCGAAGGAGCAAGAGAACATCCGGGCCCAAAGAGATGCCAAGGCCGATGAAGTGGATGAGGTAGCAAGGCTTCGGCACGGCCTGGAAAAGGCCAAAGAGCAGCTGAATTCATGGCAGAAGGCATTTGAACTGGCCGATGACCGCAGACGTCGATTTAGGGAAGCTGAAAAGACCAGAACTCAAAGTCGAGAGAACCTTGATACAGTGGCCGAGCAATTAGCAGCCAGCACCCAGAGGATGGAGGAGCTAAAAGAGCAGCGGACCCATGTTAAGGGTCTCCTCAAAGAGGCTTTGGCTGCTCGGGAGAAGCTAGAATCAGAACTGGCCCGGGCGCGGGCGCTAAACCAAGCTAAGGACAAGCAAGACAAGCTGGTAGCCATGGAAAAACGCCAACAAACAGTGGACAGGCTGGCCAGTGAGATTGATGCCAGGAAAAAAGAGGTTGCAGAAATGCCTTCGCCTACCTCTCAGGATGTAGCCAAGGGACAGAAGCTGGAGCGCTCCATTGAACGGCAAATGGGTAGATTGGAGTCAGTGGGACTTTCTTTGAGCTTTAAGGCCTACTCTTCCCAGAGTGGAAAGGTAGAGCGGGACGGCGAAGATCAGGAGTCTTTTGCTTTGTTACCTGAGGAGACAGTTGCTTTCAAGGCAGCGCAAAAAGCAAAACTAGTACTAGATGGCGTCGGTGAACTCGATATCCAGTCCGGTGCCGAGGAAGTGGCCGATCTTCAGGTCAGTTTGGA
>JAAYRF010000041.1 GCA_012518905.1 Bacillota bacterium
TGAGGAAAAGGAGCCTGTGGGTATGGGATGGATTCTTCTAAGAGGGCTGGGGTATTGGTATGCGTTCTGAACAGGAAATGCTGGATTTGATACTAGGGGTGGCAAGGCAGGATGAACGGATCCGAGCAGTATGGATGAATGGCTCCCGGGCCAATCCCAGAGCTCCTCGGGATATCTTCCAGGATTACGATATTGCATATCTGGTTGATGACATGAGCTCATTTCTTAAGGACCATTCGTGGGTGGACGTCTTCGGTGAGCGGCTAATAATGCAGATGCCTGAAGAGATGACGTTAGTGCCCCCAGAGCTAGAGGGCTGGTTTGCCTACCTGATGTTGTTTACCGACGGTAATCGTATTGATCTTACTTTAGTCCCGCTCAAGCTGAAAGATAAACACTTCGGCAGTGATAAGCTAACCGTTGTGCTTTTAGACAAGGATAGCTCTTTGCCTCCTTTACCTTCGCCCACCGATGAGGATTACTGGGTTCGGCCTCCATCGGCTCAGCTATTTGCTGATTGCTGTAATGAGTTTTGGTGGGTATCTACATATGTAGCAAAGGGGCTGTGGAGACAAGAGATCATCTACGCCAAAGCTCACCTAGACCAACATGTTAGGCCTATGCTCATCAAAATGCTGGAGTGGCGTGTTGGCATCAAGACAGGTTTCGCCCTTTCAACGGGCAAGTTCGGCAAGTATCTGGAGAAATACCTCCCCAAAGAAGACTGGCAGGCGCTTATGTCCACCTATGCCTCCGGGAGCTACGATGATACATGGCGGGCGCTCTTGGCCGCTTGCCGGCTGTTTCGGCGTATTGCCCAGGTAGTGGCAGCACATTTTGGCTACCTATACCCTCTGACTGACGATGAGCGGGTTTACGCCTATCTGCAGCACGTTCGGGAACTGCCTCGGGATGCTGCAGGGATCTACTGAGAAAGGGGCGGGATCACCCGCCCCTTTCCGAATGACTATCGTTACTTGCTGTTGTCGGCGAAGATGGTCATAGCATCTGCCATGAATTGAGCTAGGCCTTCACCGAACTTATCGATGTTTTCTGTAAAGCGTTCGTCGCTGACATAAAGCTGACCTAAGCCTGCAAAGGCCTGCAGCGAGTAGCTGCCAAAGTTCTTATTCAGCATTGCATACCATTCCCCAATGGCTGCCTGGGCCTCTTTTGATGCTGGTGAACCGTGGCGGAGGTCGGCGAGCCTGCTATAGATTGTCTCCATGGCCTCTGATAGCGACCGCTGTTCGGTTTTGTTCATCTTGGCTAGCTTGGCGTTGGCTGTATCGACGGCTTCATCGCCCCAACGGTCCCGGGCCTCCTTTTCGTAGGGGTTGTGACTAAAGTCAAAGCCCCGGAATCTTTCCTCATTGGTCATTTTCATCTCTCCTTGCATGTGCTTAAGCGTTCTGTCTACGTTTTCCAGCATTTGGTCTATGCGGCGTCTTTTTTCCAGCAGCATTTTCCTATGGAGTATTAAGGCTTCCTTTCGATCAAAGGAAGGGCTTTGGATGATCTCCTTTATCCTCTGTAAAGAGAACCCCAATTCCCTAAAGAGCAATATTTGCTGAAGCGTCTCTAGGTTGCCATCGGAATACAGGCGATATCCTGACTCCGTTGTCCCATCGGGATGTAGAAGTCCAATATCGTCATAGTGATGCAGTGTGCGCACACTGATACCCACTAGGTCTGCTACTTCTTTTACTCGCATGGCCATGGTCATCGCCGCCCTTTCGCTTCATAGTATAGACTATGACGCGACGTGAGAGTCAATACTTTAGCGACACGATGTTTCGGCTGCCGGATAGTAGATATCGGCAGGGGCCAGATTCGGACACTAATCGTCCTCATCGGTGGCAGCTGCCTCAAGTTGCCAGATGCTTTTGCTAGGGAGGAAGAGGGTAAACTTTGTGCTTTCAGGACTGGTCCGTACTGAGAGTTCACCTCCCAATTCCGCGGCGATCCGTTTACATATGGCCAGTCCCCACCCTCGATCGGGACCGGATTTTGATGAATAGCCGTATTGAAAGACCTTACTCAGCTCATGTTTGGCGATAGCAGGCCCATTGTTTTCGACAGAGAGTACGCGATCCCCGTCCACTTGTCGCCAGGTCAGCTTTACCCAGGGGTGTTGTTCCCGGCGTACTGCCTCAAAGGCATTATCCAGCAGTATCGCTGCCGCCTTGGGAAGCAGGCGCTGTTCGTTGAAATTGGTGGGGCTTTCGGCTTCTACCGACGTAATGAGCTTGATGCCGAGGTGGTAAGCCTGCTGCTTCTTGACGGTGATGGTAGATAACCAGGCGTCTTTGGGGAGCTCGGCGTAGTTGTACTTATCAGCCAGCTTGGCGGCGAGAAACTCTACAGATTGAAGGGCTTTGTCATACATGTCGGTCTGCAGGTACGCCGAGATTACAGCCAAGTCATTGATAATCTCATGCCGTTGCTCCCGCATCGCTTCAATGGCGTGTTCCTGTACACTGAGCTGTTCCCGCTGCAGTACCAGTAATGCCTGATCTCGAGTGCCTGTCTGCACGCGCTTGAAGTAGAGGACCAGAAGGGGAAGGCCAATGACGATACAGACCCCTATCGAAAGCAATCGGGGGCCGGCTTCATGGCTAGCTAGGATATAGGAGCCAAAAAGAGAGGCCAATATCACGAAGCCAGAGCCTAAGATGGCTCCTTCAAGGCTAGCAGCAGGCCACTTGGGCCACCCTCTTTGCCCTATGAGTGTCCGTAAGGGCTGGTAAAACCTGGCCAAACCCAGCACGGCAAAGACAAATAGATGAGCCAAAATATATGTTGCGATGGGATCCTTATCAAGTGCTTGGGTTAAGAGCCCCCAAGAAGGTTCCAAGATTCCGGCTGACAGCAGCCATTTTCCCGGGATGATCACGCAAAGAGCAATCGCTCGAAGCATGATGGCGGAGAGCGGTGGCACCTTAAGTAACGCTATAGCCGACAAGATGTAGATTACGGAAGCGCCAGAGGTAATACTAGAGGGCATATCAAGCCAAAGATCAAGCAAAACTAGCATGATGGTGTGGATCATGGAAAAGACGACCAGCCGACGTCGCTCGATGGTCACGTCCAGCAAGCGCAGGGCGAGCCAGGTGATTAGATAGACACCTAAGACGTTAGGTAGCAGGGTCTTTACCATATGCACACCCCCAGGAAAGGGTAGTCATCATAGACGATTCTCTTAAGGGGGAATATTCCCTCTATAGAAATCTGTCAAATCGTATACCACGGTCTTGGATTTAACAGATACATCTGGCGAAGCTTGCGAAGGAGGCCTCTCTGCCTCTATCGAATGTTGAATCGAATGATAATTATGACCACTGGGGGAGGGCCCAATATGCCAAAGATAACTTTTATGGGTGCGGGAAGTACAGTTTTTGCCAAAAACGTGCTGGGTGATGTCATGTTGACGCCGGCACTAAGGGGAGCTCATCTCGCCTTATATGACATTGACCTGCAGCGCTTAAAAGAATCCGAGAGCATGCTGAAGAACATTAATGCTAACTATGGCAACCACGCTACCATTGTTGCCTATACCGATCGCAAAGAAGCACTCCGGGGAGCTAAATATGTAGTCAATGCCATTCAGGTAGGAGGATATGAACCTTGTACTGTCATTGACTTCGAGGTACCGAAAAAGTATGGCCTGCGACAGACAATAGCTGATACTTTGGGCATTGGTGGTATTTTTCGGGGTCTGCGTACTATCCCTGTGCTTTTGGAGTTTGCCCGGGACATGGAGGAGGTTTGCCCCGATGCATGGTTCTTGAATTACACTAATCCCATGTCCATTCTGACCGGAGCGATGCTTAAGGCAACGTCTATCAAGACCGTAGGCTTATGTCATAGTGTACAGGTATGTGCCAGAAGCCTCTTGGAAGGAGTCGAGATGGATCCACAGAATGTCCAGTGGAAGATAGCAGGTATCAATCACATGGCTTGGTTGTTGGAAATTACCCGCGATGGGGAAGATTTGTACCCTGAGATCAAGCGTTGCTCCAAATCCATGGGAGCTCCGGATTGGGACCGGGTGCGGCATGAGATTATGCATCGATTTGGCTACTATGTGACTGAATCTAGTGAGCATAATGCTGAGTACATGCCCTATTTCATAAAAAGTCAGTATCCGGAGTTGATTGAGAAGTATAATATTCCTTTGGATGAATACCCCCGCCGTTGTGTGGCCCAGATTCGTGGTTGGGAGAAGATGCGAGACGATTTGGTCCACAACAAGGACATTACCCATCAGCGAACCGGGGAGTATGCTTCTTATATCATAGAAGCCATGGAGACTGATAGACCATATAAGATCGGTGGCAACGTAATGAATACCGGTCTCATTACTAATCTACCGGAGGAGGCTTGTGTCGAGGTCCCTTGTATGGTGGATGCTAGTGGAGTTTCGCCTTGTTATGTGGGGGCGCTGCCACCACAGTTAGCCGCCCTGAACATGACAAATATCAATGTACACTTGCTCACAATAGAAGCGGCCTTGACCGGCAAGAAGGACCATATCTACCATGCGGCCATGCTCGATCCCCACACTGCCAGTGAGCTACCCATCGACGGGATTGTGGCTCTCTGTGATGATCTCATAGAAGCCCATGGAGATTGGCTGCCAAGGTTCAAATAGAAGAAGTTTGCTTGCCAGGTATAATTTGCGAATTCGGCGTAAAAGGCTGCGCAATGAGGCCTTCGTCTTGGCGCGCAGCATATGGAATCTATTGGTACGTATCTGGCAAGAGGATCTAGGCACTTAGTGTACAACTAAAGTATAATAGAAACACAGTATGGCCCGCACTAGATATGGGCGCAAAAGGAGGTAATCTGTTTTCGGTTTTTAGCAATAGATGCATGAGAATCTGAAGGAGGCAATATTATAGGAATGAAAAAAACAATTGCAGTACTGATCGTAGTGATGACGTTGCTAAGCGTTTCTGTCTGTGCGAGTGCTACTACTTTGAACTTCCTTGAGGTAATGACTAGTCCAGAGAGAACAGCCTTGCTAAAGAGCATGATCGCCGAGTATGAAGAGCTGAACCCAGGTATCAAGATCAACCTGATTTCACCTCCTTATGAGCAGTCTGACCAAAAGGCGACTTTGATGCTCAATACCAACCAGCCTTTGGACATCATCGAGGTAAGGGATTATACTGTAAAGCAATTCGTAAATAACAAAAAGCTAACAGATCTAACCGATTATGTCAATGAATGGTCTGATGCCGAGACCTTGACTCCAGTGGCAACAGCTGCTGCCACCACAGTAAACGACATACCATATTTAGTACCCCAGAGTATCTTCATCAAGGCCCTTTTTGTCAGGACCGATATTTTGGCTGCAAACGGTATTAACGATACTCCCAAGACTATCGAAGAACTAGTTGAGGTCTCAAAGAAGATCACCAATCCTGCCAAGAACCAGTATGCTTTTGCTTGGAGAGGTAAGTCCTTTGAGATCAAGTTTGCTGACCTTTTTGCATTGCCTTATGTAGAAGACTTCAAGAATGCTAAGTATATCTACTCAGAAGATGAGAGCTACTTTCTCGATCCCGGATTCAAAGAAGGGATGGAGGCCTATATTACTCTATTCAAAGAGGGCGTCCCGAAAGACGGCATCAACTGGGGCTTTAACGAACAGATTAATGCTTTTGTCTCGGGAGCTACTCCCTTCCTAATTCAGGACCCAGATGCCATTCCGCTCATCGATAAGCTGCTGGGCCCTGATAAGTATGAAGTGGTGACTTTGCCTGTAGGCCCCCATGGCTTTAGCTATATCGATTATGGTTTCTGCGGCCTGGGTATTCCCAGCTACTCTAAGAACAAGAAAGAAGCTTGGGATTTCATCAAATGGATGTCCAGCCCCGAGAAGAATGGCTATTACAATGAGCACTATGGTCCACTACCAGTGCACACCACAACTTTTGAGACCAATGAGCATTTCCAGGGCAAGCACTATGTAGCGTATGACTATGAGATGAACCATCCTGAGCAATTCCTTTTCGTGACCTATGACCTGGCCTCAGAGAAGTGGCCTGGTTGGGCTAAAATCCATGAAACCGATATGCAGAGCGTTCTCCTCGGTAAGATGGAACTAGATACCGCACTTCAGAAATGGGCCGATTACTGGCAGAAATAGTTTTCTAGATGATATGGGTGGTATACGGTAGGGAACTCACCGTATACCACCACTGACCCGTATGATTGGCAGCTGCTCGTGGGGTGATAATATGCAAGGGCATAGTAAAAGGTACCTTTTGGCAATAATGGTACCGGCTTTTGTTTTTCTTACCTTATTTGTTTACTTCCCGATTGTGAAGGGCGTGGTTATCTCTTTTCAGAACTACACGCTCTATGATATGACCAATATCCATTGGATTGGCTTAGATAACTTTAGAGCCATTATGACTGACATCAATTTCGGTTTTCTGCAGATAATCATTAATACCGTTATCTGGATATTGGTATCTTTGCTCTTCCAGTTTCTGCTGGGCTTTATCCTCGCTCTACTCATGAAGGAGCCTTTTAGGGGTAGGGGGATTTACTCGGCCCTGGTTTTCTATCCTTGGGCGTTGTCGGGCTTTGCCATCGGCCTTATTTGGGCTTGGATGTTCAATGGCCAATTCGGAATCATAAATGATGTGCTATTGCGGTTAGGCCTGATCAGCAATAATGTCGGTTTTCTTTCCGATCCCAGATATGCCATGGTGTCAGTAATAGTGGCCAATATCTGGTATGGTGTACCATTTTTCGCCATCATGCTGTTGGCTGCACTTCAATCGGTGCCGGCGGAATTGATGGAGGCTGCTAAGATCGATGGAGCAGGTCCAGTAAGAAGGTTATTTAGTATCACCATTCCCTACATTAAGCCCACTATCGTCAGTACAACTTTGCTGCGAACCATGTGGATTATGAATTTCCCTGACATCATCTATGCAATGACCGGCGGGGGACCGAGCAATAGCACTAATATCCTGGCAACCCAGATGATCAACAAGATCTTGCAGTTCTATGATTATGGTCAGGGAGCGGCATTCGGTGTCGTTATTATGTTGATCCTCTTTGCTTACGCCATCATTTATTTGAGAATTTCTGCGACAAAGGAGGACGCCACGATATGAAGCTGCTCTTGAAGATCGGAAAGGCCCTACTCCTCGGGGTATTTTTGATATTGGCATTGGGGCCACTATACTGGGTGATTGTCACATCACTAAAGGGCAGCCAGGAGATATATGCCTTTCCCATTCGGTACCTGCCTGAGAGTCTCAACCTAGAGAACTACGAGTATCTATTTAACATTAGCAACTTCGGTATGTATTTTCGAAACAGTATCCTGATTTCTTTAATAGCTGCTACTGGTGCCCTCTTCATATCTATGTTTAGTGGCTATGCTCTCTCTAGGTTCCGGGAGCAGAAACTGAAAATGACTCTGCTTTTAGCTATGTACTTTACCCAGATCATACCAACGTATATGCTAATGAGTCCACTTTTCACATCCTTTGCGAAGATCGGTATGACTGATAGTCTTCTGGGACTAACAATGGTCTATATCGCCATGATGATCGCCTTTTCCACCATCATGGCCAAGAGCTTCTTTGATAGGATACCGGTGGCCCTTGAGGAAGCTGCCATGACCGATGGTTGTACAAGGACCCAGACCCTCTTTAAAGTAGTTATTCCGTTGACCTTGCCGGGCTTGGCTGCTATATTTAGCTTTGCCTTTGTCAACATCTGGAACGAGCTGTTCTTGGCAGTTATGCTGCTTAGCTCTGACCACAATATGACTGTACCTGTGGCTTTGAACTCCTTCATTTCTAAGGCGGGGGTAAGCTGGGGCGTTCTTAGTGCCGGCATTGTAGTAGCCCTCTTACCAACCATGATAGTCTTTGCTTTCGCGCAGAAGTATATCATTATGGGTCTTACAGAAGGCGCAGTAAAAGGTTGATACCTGGGGTTTTGCAGGTATGAAATTGGAGCTTCCTCATTTAGCGGTTAACTGATGGGAGCATAATTTTCATTGGTAGAATGTTTGAGGCGGGCTGTGGCCCGCCTCTTGCTATCTCCATCTGGTGCTAAAGAAAAGATAGACACCCAGGGATTTGGAAGGACTTTTGTTTCTGGAGGGGAATAAGTATATTACAAAGAAGTAACAGATGGCGGACAAGGGAGGCGAGGCAGAAAAAGCTAGAAACACAATGGTTTGTTGGAAAGATCGCAAAATTGGAGGTGGTGTCGGTGGGCAAGAGCTCACCTACAACTCGCAGGAATCGTCGCTTAGGCTTGCTGTTTACAGCCCCATGGCTTATCGGCTTTGCCATTTTCACCATCTATCCTTTCGCTGCGTCCATTGTCCTTAGTTTCACCCAGTACAGCGTGCTCAGCCCGCCGAAGTTTATTGGGTGGTCTAACTATCTGGATCTCTTTCGGGATCCGCTCTTTTGGACGTCAATGTACAACACGTTCTACTTCGCTGCCTTCTCTGTTCCCTTAGGGGCAATAATTGGAGTCTTGCTAGCCCTGCTTCTTAACCAAGATGTAAAAGGTCTACCAGTTTATCGAACAGTATACTACCTGCCATCCATCGTCCCCGTTGTTGCTTCAGCCATTGTCTGGATGTGGCTTCTGAATCCCTACTACGGAATCATAAATGCCATCTTGGAGCGCTTCGGTATACCCGGGCCGGGGTGGATAGCCGATCCGGCATGGTCCAAACCAGCACTCATTATCATGAGTCTATGGGGAGTGGGTAATTCTACCTTGATCTATCTGGCGGGACTACAGGATGTTCCCGTTTCTTTATATGAGTCAGCGGACCTAGATGGAGCCCAGGCTTGGCACAAGACGATCTATATCACCATTCCCATGATCACACCCACGATCCTGTTCAATGTGGTAATGGGTCTGATTAATGCTTTTCAGTACTTTACCCAGGCATACATTATGACTAACGGCGGCCCAGCTGATTCTACCTTATTCTACTCGCTATACCTCTATAACAACTCTTTTAGATACTTCAAGATGGGCTATGCTTCGGCCCAGGCTTGGCTGTTGTTTATTATCATCATGTTCTTTACTCTCCTGTTGCTGCGCAGTGCCCGACACTGGGTGTTTTACGCCGGAGAGGATTAAAATGGGGAGGTGGTGGGAGGAAAACAACCTCGAATCCATCTGTTTAGCAAGAATCGGCTCTATACATTAGTGCTACTAAGGAGGAGGTAGAATGCAATTGCGTAAACGAGTACTTACCCTATGTGTATTGGCTCTAGTAGTGGCATTGTGCCAAGGTGCAGTTCTAGCGCAAGAGCCTGTGACCATAACCTTGTGGCATGGTTGGACTGGTGCTTGGACCCAGGTGATCAATGATATTGTGGAGATGTTTGAAGCAAGTCATCCTCATATCAAAGTCAAGCCACTGGTAGTCCCTTATGACGAGCGGGACACCAAATTGATGGCGGCTATTGCGGCCGGCGATCCACCGGATATTATTTATACCATGGGCAATATCGTGTCATATGCTGCTAGGGATGCTATAGTTCCCCTAGACAAACTGATGACACCAGACGAGCTTCAGGTTTATAAGGACTACCAATATCCGTTGTATCAAGCCAATGAATATAAGGGCCACATATGGTCTTTCCATGGCTTTGTCGATGCCTTTGCTCTGTATTACAATAAGAACCATTTCCGAGAGGTAGGTCTTGACCCGGACGCTCCTCCAACGGACATAGCTACTTTGGATGCCTATGCTGAGAAGTTAACTACGATGAATGCGGCCGGTCAGATCGACAGAGCCGGTTTCTTGCCTGACGATTTGTGGCATTGGGCGGACGTCTTCGGAGGCAGTTGGCTCGATGGAGACAAGATAACCGCGGCGCACCCAGGCAATATCGCTGCAGCTGAGTGGTTTGCGTCGTATTCCAGGAAATACGACGTGCGCAAGATAGTCGCTTTCGACTCCAGTTTGGCTACTGAGCGTGCCCAGGCACTGGACCCCTTCATATCGGAGAAGTTCTCTATGCAGCGTATGGGACAGTGGAAGATTCTGGACATCGATAGATATGCACCGGAAGACTTCGACTATGGGGTAGTACCACTTCCAGCACCGCCAGGAGGCAGGAAGAACTCCATGATCGTCCCTTCGGGATACGGCCTGATTCCCAAGAATGCTAAGCATCCTGAAGCAGCGCTAGAATACCTGCTTTACTGGGTAGGTAAGGGCCATGAGGAGGATCGTGCCAAGATCTTCACCCTGGGAGGCTGGTTCCCACTTTCGGATGAAGTCACCAAAGAGCCTATCTACCAGGACTACATCCAGAGATACCCACACTTCCAGGTGTTCAGCGATCTGTTGCGGAAGACAGATCCTACGGGGTTTGCTACACCTGTAGAGCTGTTCTATATTGACCGCATTAATAATGCCCGTGACCGTATTCGCTTATTACAAGGCGATCCCAAGGCGATCCTAGAGCGGGTTAATTCCGAAGTAACGGCCGAATTGGATAAACTTAACAAGTAACGGATGTTGCAACCAGCCGGGCGGGTGCTTGCCACCTGCCCGGCTCTAGATCCCATCTACTCCGGAGGTGTATATACGTGCCCAGGATCTCGTCCACTAGGCGGCGCAGGGTGATTGGCCAGATAGTCACCCATTGCATCCTCATAATATTTGGGCTGATTTTTATCTTACCTTTGGTGACAATGGTGTCCACAGCCTTGAAGCCGGACGTGCAGATATTTGCGTGGCCACCGGTTTGGATACCGAATCCCCGTATGTGGAGCAACTTTCCCAGGGCTCTGACATTTGTGCCAATGATTCTATATGCGAAGAATACTGTTGTTATCACGGCGACTAGCGTCATAGGGGTAGTCCTATCGAGCCCATTGGTAGCCTATGGGTTGGCGCGGATTGATTGGCCGGAAAGAAATCTTCTGTTCTTATTGATAGTATCTACCATGATGGTGCCATACCAAGTTACTATGATTCCAGTCTACTTGCTTTTTAACTCGCTGGGGTGGATCAATACATATCTGCCATTGATCGTGCCCAGCTTCTTTGGTAATGCGTTCTTCATATTCCTATTGCGTCAGTTTTTCATGACCATCCCCAGGGAACTATCAGATGCTGCCAGAATTGACGGCTGCTCAGAGTTTGGTATTTACAGCAGGATTATTCTGCCCTTGGCTAAACCATCATTGGCTGTGGTAGCACTTTTCCAGTTCATCTGGGCTTGGAATGACTTCCTAGGGCCTTTGATCTATCTAAAGGATCAAACCAAGTATACTATCTCTTTGGGGCTGCAGCAGTTCCAAAGTGGATATCAGACTGAGTGGGCTCTGCTCATGGCGGCAGCGACGATGGCGACTTTTCCCATAATCATCTTGTTCTTCTTCACACAACGGACTTTCATCCAGGGTATAACCCTAACAGGTATTAAAGGGTGATCTAATATCTGCTGCAATCTGAATGAGATATGGAGAGGATGTATAAGATGACGCCCAGGGAACGGGTTTTGGCTGCCCTTAGTCACCGACGACCTGATCGGACGCCCTTTGAGCTAAGCTTCACTCCACCTATGCTGGAGACTTTCCAAAAGGAGACTGGAGCTTTGGATCCGGTGGAGTATTTTGATTTAGATATCCGCTCAGTTGGAGTAAAGTCCACGGAACGCCAAGGCGATTTCTCCCGCTATCTTCCTGAGGACCTCCCTAAGGGGACCACCATAGATGAATGGGGTGTTGCCCATCGACCTGGTTCCATGTACCATTTCACCAAGATGATTCACCCTCTGGCCAATGTCAATACCGTAAGGATGTTAGAGGAGTATCCCTTCCCCGACATAACAGCGGAATACCGTATGAGCCATCTTCCCGATGCAGTGGCGAGATTGCATGATGCCGGTTATTTCGTGGACGGGTTTGCAGGCCACATATTCGAGCAGGCCTGGTACATGCGGGGTATGGAGGCCTTTCTCACTGATCTCGTACTGAACCCAAGTTTGGCTGAAGCTTTGCTGGATACCATTGTCGATATGAACTGCCATGTTGCCCGCCGTTTGGCGAGTGCCGGGGTTGATATGCTTCGCACCGGTGATGATGTAGGTACTCAAAAAGCTTTGATGATGAGCCCGGACATGTGGCGGGAGTGGTTCAAACCCAGGCTGGGCAAGGTGATAGCCGCGGCTAGGGCCGTTAACCCCGAGATTCACGTTTGGTACCACAGTGATGGCTTTATTCTTCCAATAATTCCGGATCTTATTGAAATCGGGGTAGATGTACTAAATCCCATTCAGCCGGAGTGCCTGGATCCAGAGATGATCAAGGAACGGTTTGGTGATGTAATCAGTCTGTGGGGCACCATTGGTACTCAATCTATTATGCCTTTTGGCACACCCAAGGAGGTTGCCGAGTATACCAAAGATCATATCCGCCGGTTAGGTTATAATGGTGGTTTGGTTTTGGCGCCTACCCACGTCTTGGAGCCAGACGTACCTTGGGAAAATGTACTAGCTTATGTCGAGACTGCTCGAGAGTTTACCGACTTCTAAGAAAGGTATATTTCTCTCCGTGATGAAGATCCGCTTGGAGAAAAGTGGCCTTGATTCGGTCACAAGGAGGGGTATATCTCATGGCTTATCCAGAATTTGATCGATCCCGTTTAATTATCAAACCACTGGCTCATCGCCACCATGATATGGATTTGGGGGATGTTTGGACTCTAGATGCACCTATCCCCGAGTTCCGCAGCCAGGCCTTAGATACAGTAGCCCACAGGATTGTAGAGGCCCGGGCCCGGGGCGCCGCGGTGATTGCAATGATGGGTGCCCATGTAATCAAGCAGGGGATGAGTCGGTTTGTTATTGAGCTCCTAAAGCGGGGCTATATAACCCATTTTGCTCTGAATGGAGCCGGAGCCATCCACGATTTCGAGCTGGCCCTTGTTGGCGGCACTACTGAAAGCGTAGCTCGATACATTAGCGAGGGACAATTTGGACTCTGGCAAGAGACAGGTAGGATCAACAGCATAGCTAAACAGGCCCAATCAGCTGGTCTAGGCTTAGGTGAAGCATTGGGCCAAACCATTGTTGAAGAGGCTTTCCCCCACAAAGATGTGAGTCTTCTGGCCGCTGGATACCAGCACAGGGTACCTGTTACTATTCATGTGGCTTTGGGACAGGACATAATCCATGAGCACCCCGATTGTGATGGAGCTTCTCTTGGAGCCACTAGCTATCGAGATTTTCTTATTTTCACCCATTCTGTATCCGGCCTAGAAGGTGGAGTTGTGCTCAATTTTGGTACCGCAGTTATGGGTCCCGAGGTCTATCTTAAGGCTCTGGCCATGGTACGCAATGTAGCCCATCAAGAAGGGCGTACCATAAGCAAGTTTACTACAGCCGTGTTTGATTTACTGCCCTACGCTGATGAAGACTATCATACGGTGCCACCCAAAACAGATTTTCGTTACTATTACCGCCCTTGGAAGACCATGCTGGTGAGAACTGTCAAAGATGGCGGAGAGAGCTTTTACATTCAAGGCGATCATCAACAGACTATACCCAATCTACTTCGTCTTTTGGAAGAACTAGGTGATTAAGTCTAGAAGAGCCCACGGCTTGCGCCCATTTGCGGGCAAAGTGTCACAGGATGGTTAATTATCAGTAAAACGTGTTAGTTGTGTGTTAAACATGTCCCCAAGCCATTTACAGGCACACCGGCAGCGGTTATAATGACAGCTGTTGGTGTGCTCTTTCATGCACATCAATCATCAATGGCTTTGGAGGGATGAAGAATGACTTGGTTGAATGCATATGCTGCTCGCAATCCCCGTAGAGTCATGGAGATTAAGGCCAAGAAAGAAGCAAGAAACATGCAGAGAGCCTCCCGGGAAGAGCGTTTGGCTCAGCTAAAGGACACTGTTCTTGAGCACGGACTTGGTTACCGCTTTCTCTAGGCCCACGGGGATTGTAGAGTCGGGTCGTGACAGTAATAATTCATTCGATTGTAAAGGCGAGGGTTGCAGCCCTCGCCTTTCGACATACAAGGGCAAAGCTCAGCTTCCGGTGCTTGGCCCGCCATGGCAAGCAGTCCAACTTAGCCTTCTGAAGCAGCGTGCAACCGCAATAGGCTGACCGCCGCTAACACTCCCAGTAGCAGGAAAGCCAAGAGCATGATCAGTGGAGCGTGGGCATTTGCCTCAAACAAACGGCCTGCTAGTGGAGTAAGTGGCACTAGCACGATCATAGTGATAGAGTTCATGGCGGCAATAAAAGGCGCTCTCTGCCGATCTTCGAGCACATTGGCAATAAATGTGTCCCGCACGGGGTTAATTAACGCAGTGCCTATGGCAATCAAGATGGCGGATATGGCCAATAGACCATAGGTGCCCGGAGGGGTAACCATGAAGAGGAAGACCCCGCCAGAAAGCAGAAGGGAGCTCAAGAGCAACCATTGGGGCAATTTCTCTATCTGAACCCGGGGAACCAGAAGAATAAGGGTTAGAATGATGAATATCGATGAAAAGGAAGGCCAGAATGCTACAAACCCTGGTGTTAGGCGTAGCCCGTCGGGGTGGGTCATATAAAGTGCGGAATATGTATTCCATATGGTTGCGTAGGCAAAGTTGATCATGCTAAGGAGAAATAGCCGGGATAGAGTACGGTTGCTAAATCCCTCTAGAAGAGCCATCTTATAGTTGGCCAAAGATGCCTTAAGAGTGGTTTTCTGGTTCTCGTTAATTAGGGCGGTTCCAATGGAAGTTTCCCTCACTGAAAAGGCCCGGATCAGCACCATGGTGGCTATGGAAGCAGCTGTGATACCATAGATGATCCTGGTGCCTAAGATAACTCCTTTGCCCTCAACGATCCAACCGGAGATGGGTGAGAAAAGGCCGGCTCCCAAGACTACCAACTGGAAAGCGGCAAAGACTGCAGGTCGCTTCCCAGGATGGGTATCCTCGACTAGAAGACAGTTCCAGCTGGGACTAATGATCATATTGAAACCGTTCAAAACGGCTGCAATGGCGAAGTACCACACATTTTGCGCAACCATCCAGATCAGCGGCGGTATTATCCAGGCAATGATATCGAAAAAAATCAGAGTACGCTTGCGTCCGAACCGATCGGCGACATATCCACCAAAAGGGGCCACTAACATCTGAGTGATGAGGACAAGTGAAGCCATCCACCCGATTTGCGTAGCACTCAATCCCAAGGCTGCCATGAATAAAGATGCATAGCTTCTAGTCCAAGTGACTGGTATGCCCCATAGGGGCTCTGTGCCAAGCAAAATCTTGACATTGCGGCTCACTCCATGGGTCAACTCGTGATATCTGGCTGCCATACGTTCTTTAGCCGTCGGCTTACTATCCATAGGTGAAAGACTGGTGTTTGTCATAGTATAGTGGAAGGCGCCGACCTATTAGGGCGGGAAATGCCTTCTACCTCCTTTCTCAATCTGCAACGTTGCTGCGAAAAAGGGCCTTCGCTACTAGAACAACCCTGTTTCTTTTAGGGCATCGCGTACAGCTTCTTTGAGCAATTCTCTATCTTTTGCTATTCTGACTGCAACCTGAGTACCACTGGTTCCCATTGTCAGGTCGGCAATATCCCTGGATTTGCCTGTTGACCGGCCAGCAAATACTTCCTTACTGTCTCCGCTGTCTAGTATAACATAGTGTAGTTCTACAGTTTTCTGTTGAGTTAAACGCACCTCAGTTTTTTCTGTCCCCATGGTTAACTGTCCGGTATGACTGGGTTTTCCCTCAGAGGTGACGGATATGATGGCCACATATTCCGCATCGAGTTCAGCACCTAATCTAGTCAGATCAAAGGCAGCAATCTCGTTGAGGCTCTGACTATCCCCATGGGAAAATAGCTCAAGCCGCTGGTGGACGGATGGAGAGACCACCTTCACTTCCGGCAATTTGCTTTCTATATATCTACTGATAATTGGCTCAAGATACTCTGCCTCTTCAGCTTGAACCAATAGACCTAGACTATTTATGCCTAGACTTGCTAGTTTGCCTGGCTGAGGCTGACAGCCGCTGCTGGCTACTAGTAATGTCAGGATAAAGATTAGCCCGAAGAGTTTTGTTGCGTTGTCTTTTGGGTAAGCATTACTACTGCAACTTCCCATGTCTTGCTCGCCTCCCTCAGTTCACATACGTATTTTCGCCGACAGCCGACTAGACCCTTTTTTGCTAGCGAACTCTTGGCAATGCCTAGGGCGACTGATTCACCTATGGGGTGGCACACTAAGGATGTGAATCTTGGGCGAAGAATCTACGGATTCGATAAATGGCTGGTTGGGTCTCAGTGACAGATCTTGACAAAAAGGTCAGATCACGCGACAATACCCCCATGGGTATATAAAGAAAGGTGTTCCAAAGGAGGTGGTAAGAGTGCTCAAGGTGACAGAACGGGCTGCAGAAGAGCTGAAGAAAATGATAGCCGCGGAGGGAAAGGCTGACGTGGTGGTGAGATTGTATCTGGCAGGTATGGGCTGAGGGGGCCCCCGTTTTGGATTGACTCTGGAAGAGTCAACAGCTAATCCTCAAGATCAGGTCTATGCCGTCAATGGCATTAAATTCGTAGCAAGTGCCAATGCTGAATCATTCCTCCAAGGTACGACCATCGACTTTCGAACGGGCCTTTTTGGGAGGGGCTTCAGTATCAGTGGTTCCCGGACATCAACCTGCTAGTGCCCATGATTGCAAAGGCGTCAGGTGTGTAGTTTGGTACAATAGTAGTGGAGCCCACCTAGCATTTCATAGTATAATATATTCGGGGTCTTGGTAGGCCCCGGTCTGGGAGTAGATGGGTCCTGGTGGGTCCTCAGGGCTTCAAACCCTGTATCGGGCGGTGATCCTGTCCGGGGTGGGTTCGATTCCCACATACTCCCGCCATGTGTGCCCTGCCACTATCTTCGTCTTTGGGGACGGGAAGGCAGGGCATTCTTTGGGATTCAGAGACACCGGATACCGGCGTCCCGCTTGTGGTGTGGCTTTTTGGGTGTAATAGCCCGTGTAACCCGTGTAAAGCTGGAGAGGGAGTGTTTAGGTGGGATGGAACATGGTAAGGAGTTGCTGCTAAAGGTGTTGCCATCGGTAGATAGCTGTCTCGCACATCCCAAGATGCGAACACTCTTGGCACTATATCCGCGACAGCAAGTAGTCGGTGCCTTAAGAGCTGCCCTCGACGAGGTGCGCAGCAACTTGCTCCAAGGGGTAATGGAAGGACTGTCCCGAGGGGAATTAGTGACCTTGGCGGTGGCGGAGGCCAGTGATTTTCTTCTCGCTCTACGGACCGCTCGGCTGCAACCGGTGATTAATGCTACTGGCATAATCCTACATACCAACCTAGGCCGGGCAGTACTGCCCAGGAAAGTGATAGAGTCCATATCCCGAATTGGCTGCGGCTATAGTAATCTGGAGGTAGATCTGGCCACAGGGAAAAGGGGCTCTCGCCAGGCTTGGGTTCAGGAGCTTCTTAAAGATCTTACTGGAGCTGAAGCTGCCCTGGTCGTCAACAATAATGCCGCAGCGGTATGGCTTTGTCTAAACACTTTGGCCAGGGATCGGGAGGTTATTGTCTCTCGAGGCGAACAGGTGGAGATCGGTGGCAGTTTTCGCATTCCTGATGTTATCCGGCAAAGCGGCGCTAAGTTGGTGGAAGTGGGCACTACCAACAGGACACA
>JAAYRF010000277.1 GCA_012518905.1 Bacillota bacterium
ACTCTAAGAAGCGGTATATTAACCCGTGGGTAGAAGGCGAGCAAGACAGCCAGGTAGACCGGGGTCATCATGCAGAAGGCTAGGCCTGCTCCGGAGGTGACGACATAGATTGGGTTAAAGTCCGGCGCCATTGTCTCCATATTGATCGGCCCCCAGAAAGCAAAGAACGCCGGGAGCAAAGCCCAGTAGCTTCGAAGAGAGCGCGGCTTTTGCGGCGAAAAGTCGTTTTCTAAGGAGGCCGCCTCCCAGAACCAAAACAGGGCAACAAGGATAAACATCAAAAGGTTGCTGATGATCACTCCCAGACCGTACTCCTTGGTCAAGGCAATACTCTGCAGAAAGGCAAAAAGAAGATAGGAAAGGCCGGCATAGATGCTGAAGATCCGACTGATCCTATTTCCGTATAGGACAAGGCCGATGATGAGCACGATGGGGATAATCTTAAAGAGCGGGTACCAGCTTTTTAAGGAATAGACCACTGCCTGACTTAGAATCATCTGAACCACCGTTCCGGTCTCCACGGGGTCGTAGCTCTGTGTAGTGTAGGGTGGAATGAACTGGATCAAGAAAATAGCGAGAAAAAACCACCACCTGCGGGTTATTCGGTTCAAACTCGTTGGGATTTTGAGCTGTCGCTCTCTATTCATGCTCTTCGCTCCTTTAATTTCCCTCTTTGGGCCGTATGCTCTTTATCAAGGGAGAGAGCCGGGGCCAATGCATGATATTCCACAAAACTGATAATAGTCCTGCATATTGCGACACTAAGCCGATTCAGCACCCTTGCCCATAGCTGCTAACAGATACGTGCAGCCTGCCAAAGGGGAATAGTAGACTCTCAGTGATGAATCTACTCACTTCTCCGAAAGATCTGTGATATAATGTACATGAAGAATACTCCCGGGTTTTCACCACCATCCTCACTCTTATCGAGATTGCGTAAGTCATTGAAGGCATATAGGCTGGACCTACCAACTGCATCTTACATCAAGATAACGGCTTGATACTTTTCCAATCGTCCATTTACTCAGGTTGTCAGTGCTTCTTAGATTAGCAGACCAAAAGGAAGAGTTACCGTTCATTTCCAGTTGTTGCGGCAAGCAGAGGCTGGGGAAGTCAGTGGTATTCTGGCCGTACAATAGGCTAATGAGCTCTATCATAAGACAAGTAAGTATAGTGGACATTTGGACATGGAGTAGGCAAAGAGATCTAGACAAGCTGGTGGATCAGGATATTCAAAATACGGATCTTTAGCTTAGGAGGGACCTATCACATGAAAATCCTGATTGTCTATGATTCGTACTTTGGTAACACAAAGCAGGTTGCTGAGGCTATCGGTGAAGCCTTATATTTGCAGGGGTCTGTGGAGTTATGCCGTGCACCTGATGTGGCATTGGAGCAGCTAATCGGGGTGAACCTACTCATTGTCGGATCCCCAACCAGGGCTTTTCGGGCGACTAAGGCGATAGACAGATTCCTGGATAGTATTCCCACCGGCGGCCTACAGGGCGTAAAGGTGCTAGCTTTTGATACGCGGATCTCTGCAGTTGAGACTAGCTCCCGTCTGCTAAATGTCCTCGCGGCGTTATTTGGGTGTGCAGCCGGCCCCATTGGTGAGAAGCTGAAGCAAAAGGGAGGGGAGTTACTGGCACCGCCGGAAGGATTCTTCGTAACGGATTCTGAAGGCCCGTTGAAAGGCGATGAATTACAGCGAGCGGCAGAGTGGGTCTTGAGAGCTTTAGACGTCCCAAGCCATCCTGGTACCATGCAACACCACAGAAACGAGACTATAAGACAGACTCCTTTCCCATGCTAGTGTTGACCTAAGCAGCGTAAGAGGGCACCCTCCCAGTTGGTGCGAAGAAGTTGCGCAAGCTCGCCTACCGATTTTGGGTGGGCTTACACCGCGTTGTAGATTCCTGGACTCCATTACGGCCAGCGTTTTGCCCCCCGAATTGGTCAAAGCTCCTTTGGGTAGTTTTCATGCGGCTCGCTATCCCTCTTAGAGTTGCTAGAATGAGCAAAATTGGCATACTAACAACAAGTGAACAAAACTGCCTCGTAGAACAAAGATAATGTTCTAAGGGGCAGTTTTCTGCACAAAGACTACGAAGATGCTTCGGCAAGGGGGTAGAGGCCCAAGGGGTGCGTTGCGAGGGTTTTGGCTATTGGCTGGGCTAAAGGTGGGGTGACTTGAGATCGAAAGAACGGGGTTTCACCGAAAGCGTTGGAATCTGCTATCAAAGATCTATGGCCGGTTGGACAGGGGCATTCAGACAGGACAATTCGGGATATGGCGCAGACGGTTGATGACCTTCATCAAGGGGTCGCGGATCTTGGAAGTAGGCGTAGGGACCGGAGCTAACCTGCCTTTCTACCCCGAAGGTATTACCGTGACTGCCATAGACTTTAGCACGGGCATGCTTGATCGAGCTCGTCAAAGGGCTGAGGAACTAGGCCTGGAGTTGGAGTTGCGGTTAATGGATGTACAGAATCTCGGATTTGCTGATCATACCTTTGATACCGTAGTTAGCTCCTGTGTTTTTTGTTCTGTGCCTGACCCCAAGCAGGGACTTGCCGAGATTCGCCGAGTGTTAAAACCCAATGGGAGACTCTTAATGCTTGAACATGTTTGTTCGGAGCGGCCGGTTATCAGGTCTATGATGAACTTAGTCAACTCCATTTTCGCCCTAGGGTTAGGAGAGAACATAAATAGGCAAACCGGTAGGATGTTATGGGAGGCTGGGTTCATTATAGTGGAGGAAGAGCACCTATGGCTGGATATCCTGCGGCTTTTTGTGGCAGAGCCACAT
>JAAYRF010000278.1 GCA_012518905.1 Bacillota bacterium
CTCACGTGGTCAGCCCTTGCCTGGGAGCAAGGTACAGGAACTATCACACCCTACTTTGGAATGGAAGTCTGGCGTCGCACCTTTACCCCCAAAGGGGCACTGGAGTTTGTTGTGGAGGATATGGAAATCCATACCAAACGACAGCCTCTGCTTGCGGAGATGGCTCGACCGGAGCAATGGACAAGACCGGAGGCTACTATGGGAAGCTCACTTGATCTGGAGCGAGAGACTGGTTGGATACCAACGGAAGGCGTAATACGGGCCGCTCTTAAGCTGGGTTTTACCTTAGAGGGTAGTGGCGCACGGGCCAAAACGACCCTGCCTTTACCCACTGCAGTCAATTTGACCGAGGCCTCCACCATGTTGCTCACCTTAGGCCTTCCTCGGCCGCAGCCCGGTATGCAGCTTGATATCCTTCTGTACTCAGGAACCAACAGCTATTTCATCCAGTCTGTCTCCTTAGGCAGCATAATTGGATGGCAAGACATCATTCTAGATCCAGAAAACTGGGCACCCGTGGGCATTCCCAGTTGGCAAGAGATCTCAGGCGTGGGAGTACAGCTAAGGAGCTCTTTGCCGGGGACTATCCGAGGAGAGATAATGTTAAGTGCCCTCGACACCCTGCGCTTAAGCGAAGGCGAGGACCGCTGGCATGCATTAACAAACCATGCACCTAGTATCGCAATCAGTACCATCGCCCTGCCCCATGCTCCATGGATGCCCCCACCAGATAACAAAGCTCTAAGAGTAGACGCTAGTTACATAACCCCGCCTTCCACAGAAGATGGGAGACGCCCACAAATCTTAGGCAGGCTGCCTTATCCTTTCTCTTTGGGGGACAGCCCCGGCCTTACTTTCTGGGCCCACACAAAGGCCTCCGGCTCCGAGCTTGTTGTATGGCTTTTAAATACCCATGGCGAACCCTATGGCCCTCACTTTCTGGAACTTTCGGAAGGTTGGAAGATGTATTCTATCCCCCTTGATAGCTCTACGAGCCACCTCTCCCATGGCACTATTACCATGGTAGCCATGTCCATCGTCCCGGATTTGAACACTGAAGAGCTTACCGTCATCCTGGATGAATGGAAACTGGCAGGCATGCAGTCCAAGGAAGACTACATGGCTCGGTTCACCGCTGAAAGACAGACGCCCTCCTTGGATTGGTGCTTAACAGGAAGTGGCCAAACACCGAATTTTCGCTGGGATGCCCCAGGCATGAGTCCAAATACCCACCCCAATCATCTAGAACTCCACACCGTATTCCATGGGCCCAGCAATAAACAAACCGCGTTAACCCTCCGCCAAGAGGGGAGGGCCAACAGTCAAGCTTCTATAGAACTACAGTCAAATGCCTGGGCCAACACCCACATGCAAGCCCACCTTACCATACCGAAGGATACCACTGGCATTAGTGGAGTATCTCCCATCACAGGTCAGCTTGATCTAGAGACAGTCCGCGGTACAACCACCTGGGAGCTATCGGCTTTTCAAAAAGCATCACGCTCCCTTCTGCTGGAGTCACCTGAGCCTTCCACCCATCGGGGTTTGGCCTTCACCGTCAAACAACGCTTACCTATAGGCTTCCTCCAGCTGGGGACCTGGCATATGGCAGAAGGGGCATCGGGGCAGAACCTTGACGGCGATATCGACTGGCAGCTATCTCCTGAGCTGCCGGTCCGCTATAGCTTCCGAGTGCACCGCTATCAATCTTCCGCCTCTGCCACCGCCGAAATCGGAGGCATAGGCCTATGTGAAGCGAATTGGCAAAGCCCCACAGGTCGCCTAAGAATACACTCCAGTCTAGAGCAAAGACAAGGACGGGAGATACAGGGCTTCGCCCTCAGCAATCTTGCCCCATGGGGATTGGCATCACAAAATTTGTGGACCGATTGGTGGCCCCAAGCTAACTTAACGGCAAGCCCCATTCTCCGGCAAGGGCAATCCGTTGTGGGGTGGCAGTGGTATCTTTCTGAAACGGTGATGTGTACCGGCCGCTGGCAACGGCGGGTAACCCATAACTTAGCCAGCAACTCAACTTCCGGGGAGAACACGGGCTCACTTGCCCTTACGTGGCCGTGGACTGAAAGCGGAGCATGGTACGGCAAGGTAGTGATAGGCAAAGCGCATAGCCGCCGCACTCATGCCCAGGACATCACAGACACCGAATATGAGCTGTCCAGTGAAGGAAGCTGGAATGACAACTGGTACGGCAAATGGCGAGCCTGCCAAAGATTAAGAGAGCTTAGCTTGCCTTCCGTAAAGAAAGCACCCCACTACCCTGAAAAAGGGCAACGTTGGGTTCTCGAAGGCGAGATAGACCACGGTTACTCTGCCCAAGGATCCTTGGGGCTAGGAGTCAGCCTCGCCCACCAAACTGCCTCAAATTTGGGAAACGGCTTCATCTGGCAGGAAAAACTCGAGTCATGGGACACAGGACTTCATCCGTTCCCCAACATCCTAGACCCTAGGATCTCCCAAGATGAACCCGGTACATACCTTAGAACCCAGCTCCGCTGGGTCATGGCCCGGAAGGTGACCTATCGAGCCAGCTTCGGCGCTTTTGCCCATGTGCCTACCCAGAATCTGCCCACCAGCTTGGATTACTATGGACAGGTGGGCCTGCAAAAGTCTTGGGGACCTGTGGGTGTTAGCCAAGCGGAACTAGCGGTTAGCCTGGGCTCCGAGCCGGGCTGGGCCGTAGGTCTAGGCTGGGTAAAGCAGCTCTCAAAGACAGCAAACGGACTGCATCTGGATATATCGCTCCGCCATGCACAAGCAAAGGATTATGGCTTAACCATGACCAAGATCGGCCTGGAGTATCGGTTCTAGAATACACAAAAGACAGGCCCAGCCCATAGCA
>JAAYRF010000279.1 GCA_012518905.1 Bacillota bacterium
ACATCGGTTCCCGATGGATTGAGTCTGCGGATAGCATCCTCCTTCTGTAGGCTTCCACTGGCAACAGTGGTAAAAATGAAGCCTCTTTCATCCATGTCAAGGTTGCTGTACTCGGTAGGCAGAAAGAGCTGCATCCTTGCTTTCTGTTCCCTGGTGGCTATCTTTCTCCAAAGGTACTGCCCCAGTTTCAAGACCACCCGTGGCGCCCCGATAAACCCCCGGAAAGTACCATCTCCACCAAACTCCAGGATGCCATCGTAGATATCTTCAGCAACGACATATACCCTACCAGCCGGATCTACACCCACTTTCTTCGGCCGATAGCGGAAATCCTGAGGAATGATGCCATCAGCATCGGGTTCGGGAGCCCCTAATATGCGAATAAGCTGTCCTTCTCTATTTAGTACCACAATCCGGGCGTTATCGGTATCTGCTACATAGATCAAGCCATCAGAGCTTACGTAAATACCGGAAGGGTTCTTGAAGCCATCGCTTGCTCCATTATTCTGGAAGCCATCGATAATGCCATCAACCTGCCACGATTCGGTCAACATAATGATGCGGTTATTGCCCGTGTCTAGCAGGAATATGTAATGGTCATCGGTCACAAAAATATCCTGGGGAGTCTTGAGGCTACCTATGCCCAATGAGAAGCCATCAACTACTTCAGTGGGCAAATAGGCTTGAGGAGCCGGTACTGATTGCCCCCAGAAATCATACGTATAGCTCAGATAGGGGGCTGCTAAAACCCCGGCACTGCCCAAATACAGGCAGACGATCAAGCAGCCAACCAAGCGAATAGCTCCAGGCATCCTTTCCCAAGCAGGCGATTGCCTCAAGCCCACCCACCTCCTGATACTAGACCTAATCCTCTATTGATGTCTTCCCATCGACATATAGCCCAATCTACAGGCTATGTTGCCCGCTGACGGATTATATGGAATTTGACCTTGCTGTACGGGAAATATTCCTTCCCATAGAACACAGGTCGGTCCTTAGCATCGTAGTGTACCTCGTCCAGCAGTAAAACAGGGCTATTCCTATCAATCTCCAGTTCTTCAGCCATCTCATCATCCACCACAACAGGAACAAGGTATGTCATTGAGTACTGAATGTGAACACCAAAGGATGTCTCCATGGTGTGGACCAAAGACTTCTCAAACATTGCTTCAGTCAGTTCCGTATAGCCAAAGACCTTGCGTGGAATATAGTCGATGGAACAGCTTACGGGCTCCCCATCAGCAGTGCGAATCCTCTCCAGCCTAAGGCACACTTCCCGACTGTCTATGCCGAGTTTGTCGTGAATCTCCTTTTCAAAGACCCCTTCAGACATCCTGATCGATTTCGCTTTGACGGTCTTGCCACTTCGCTCAATAATCTCTGAGATACTCCGCCAATACTCTAGACCACTCTGCAGATTGGTCCGCTCTGTGACAAATGTTCCCTTACCTTGATATCTGGCAATGTATCCTTCTATCTCAAGCATGCGCAGAGCTTCTCGTAAAGTAGGGCGGCTAACCTCCAACTGCTCCGCTAATCGATCCTCCGATGGTAGCTGATCACCGGCATTCATGTCTCCGTTAACTATCATCTCCAGCAGTTCTTCCTTGACGAGGCTGCTTAGTCTACCCCTATAGCGTCTTATCTTCAAAACCATCTCTCCTGTGCACTGATTTTGCCGGACGGAGCCAATCCCCACAAGACGTCAACCTTAAGTTGTAAAACCTCTAAGGCAAGACGTTTTACCTTTGAAGTGAAAGTGGCCCAAAAACACTGGTCAATATACTAACTGTCTGTTATCTCATTTGTTCTATCTAGCTATAAAAAATCCTCTTTTCACTCTACCATCACATAGATGGGATTGGTGAATCCCAGTAGATTGTTTTCTCTGTCAAACGCTCTCAGGTAATACCACGTATCTTTGGTAACCTCATCGGTGAACTCAAGCTTCCCCTGGCAGGCATCGAAAGTGGCACTGTATCGCGGCCAACCATCTTGGACTAACTCTACCTGAGCCGTTACATCCAAAGATATCTCCGCTATTGCCTTACTGTCTTGTGGTACACGCAGTTCATCCCCCACCGAGCATCTCTCACCGGTTGCCACCGATGAGAGATAGAAACCGATATTTGGCCCTTGGGAGACGAAAACCCTGCCTTTTCTCAGGCCATCGAAAAGACCCTTAGCTGTGCAAGAGTCCGCTTTGATGAATGTGGCAGCGACACCTTTCTCTCTATTGGCATTGTGCATATCGGAGCCACTGGTGGCAACAATTCTGTGCCCACTATTCACTAGCTCCTCCCACTTCTTCAGTGCTTGGATGACTTCGATCTTACGCTCGAGCCACGAACCATTCCATACTTCAAGAAAATCTATCATTCCCCATTCTAAGTTGGTGTAATCCCATCGACAACCAGTGCATATCGGATCGCCAATGGTATAAGGGTGGGCAACTCCAAACAAGCCACCGGCTTCGTGTATCGTGCTGATTAGTTCGCGAAAATCATCATCTTGCCTAAGGTGAAACCACGGGAGATCACGAGGCCAGTTAGCAGCTAGTGCGTGTCCATAAAAGGTCGACATCTCTACACCGGGCAGCACTACTACCTCATTAAAATCGCCACGTAAATCGTCCTGGCTACCAGCATAGAAGTTGTGATCACTCAACATGAAGAAATCGTAGCCTTGTTCCCGGAAATAACAGATTAGCTCGTCAAGGGAATTCGTTCCATCGCTATGATAAGAGTGCACATGGAGATCGCCTTTGTACCACCTTGACTCCTTAGATTGATTCTTGGTTTGCTCCAAGGATGCCACCCTCGTTCTCTCCTTTATCCTCTTTTGGGTGGCTTCAAGCCCTGGGGTTATGCTGTTATTCACTTCAACCTCTATAGTCACAGATACTTCGGGCGTTGCAACGGCATGTGCTTCAACGATGAGCTGCCACTCTCCAGCAGGTAGTCTACCTCTTATGCAGCCTATACTGGCGACTTCTTCCGTGATCTGCTTAGTCTCAAAAAAGCTCCCACTACCCCTGGCCCGCATCCGCCCCTCCGGGTCTACGATAGTATAGTCGATAAGGTTGCGGATGGGTGTGAAGCGCTCCACTGCGTATTTCTCATAGTGGGGGATATTGTCATCGGTAAAAAATGATCCCTTTTGGGATTCGATGTATCGATGGAAGGCAGGGAGAATCAGCTGCTGATTTAGGCTTGGATCCTCTATTATGCGGGGTCGATAGTCGCCTTTGATAAGTATCTCCTGAGCATCGCCGGTTACGGTAAAGGTAAAGACCGCATGGGTTTTGTTATGATCTCGAGTAAGAACCTTGCTGAAAACCGGCATAGGATAACCCCCTCTATCTGTACCTTCGCTGCTGGATCAGTTTTCTTCCACTGATACACTTGTTAGGACCTCGGCAAAAGGATTAGCACTTATCAGGATTGCGCCTATGGCGCAGATCACTCCCCACATAGCCATGATCCGAGCCCAACTCCAGTATTCCAAGAGTGTCCCCGTAACAACGCCGGCCAGACCCGATCCCACATAAGCGGCGAAATCCAGGAAGCCGGCCACCGTAGACTCCTTGCCTATAGCCTGGAACTGTAATGGGATAGAGGTCATGAGCAGAGTATTGATACCGTAAATCAGTCCTGAGCAAAGGGCAATGGTAAGTACCGTTAAGAAGTAGCTCTGCTTATTGATCATGTACGAGCCCACCACTGCCACAACAGCCGCCATCCCATAAAACACTCCGATAATCCGCCCATCATCGCCACCAGTCTTTTGATTAAGCCATCCTGCAGCTAGGACTCCCAAAAAACCAAAGGGGGGGATCCACAAAGCCTGGGAGGTAGCTTCAGCCACCGCTAGGTTCTGGGATTGCATCAAGAGAGTCGGAGCCCAGAGGTTGATACCATCCTTAACCATTCCTTGCAGGGCACTGACTACGGCTAGAAGGAGCAACCCTGGCTGCACGAGAAATACCCAAGCAGCCTGGAGCCTTTCACCATCGGCCCTGCTTCTATCCATTTGGACAGGGTTGATGGGGGCAAATCCCACATCCTCGGGGCGGTTCTTGGCCATAGCTGCCCAAATGATGGCCGTTATTGCCAGAAGGGCCGAAGGTACCCAAAATACTGCCTGCCATCTACCGGGATATTTTGCCAGAAGCCTACTAGCTAACAACCAAGAAAACATGAAACCTCCCACAGTCGATGTGCCTAAGAAGGCGGAGACCCGACCCCGCTGACTCTGGGGGACCCAGTTCGAGGTCATCTTGACTATGGGACCCCAGCCCATGGATTGAAAGTAGCCGTTCATTGCCCACAGGGCCACCATCCAGCCAAAGGATGAGATGAAACCTGTCAACAGGTTCATGGCTGCTGTACCTACCAGGCCGATTAAGACTATGCCTTTACTGGGCAAGCGATCCCCTAGATGCCCATTAATCAACTGGCCAAGGGCATAAACCCAAAAGAAAACGCCTCCCACCAATCCTACTTCAGCTGTTGTCCACCCTAGATCGCTTTGAATCACCGGTAACGCCATGGCCAAATTCACTCGACCCAGATAGAGACTAGCATAGGCCACCCACATTAATAACTCCATTTTCCGCTGCCAATAGACAATGGTCATGCCTTCGCTCCTTTGGTGATGTCTCTAGATCATAAGTTAGGCCTTTCTCTGCTCAGCATCGGGGTTTTGGGTCATAAAAATAAATCGATTCCTATCTCCACGATACAAGTCTTTGGAGTACTCTACTGGCACACCTCGGATATCAAGCCCCACTCGCAGGATCATCATCAGGGCCGCAGGCTGTTCAATCTCAAGAAGGCGGACTTCATCTCCGGTAGCCAGTACTGGCTCTAAACCTTGTCGAGCCAGTCTCACCGGTCTGCCATACTCCTTACCCATAATGTCATATAAGGAGCGATTCTCTAGATCATACGCTTCCAGACCCCGATAGTATTCAACAGGTATATACGTTCTCTCGATGGCAATTGGGGCCTTGTTGGCATATCTTACTCGGTGAATATAGTAGACTGCCGTCCCGTCCCCAACCTGTAAGGCCTTGGCCACACTTCTTGCCGCGGGTACTATGGATATCTCAAGCACCTTGGCTCCAGGCTGTAAGCCACTTCTAATTAGCTGATCACTGAGACCAACTAGTACATTCATCTCTTGAGAAAGTTTTGGTTCGGCGATAAATGTACCTTTACTCGGCACACGGTATAGCACCCCTTGCGACTCCAACATGCCCAAGGCCTTGCGTACCGTCAGCCGATTAACGTCAAACTCTTCACTTAAGTCCCGCTCTGATGGGAGTTGGTCGTGGGGCTTAAGCTCTCCCGCTCCAACTCTCTCTAGGATATTCTCCGCTATCTTGATATACAGATACTGGTTCCTTGCTTCCACTGTGCCCCTCCGGTCTACTCTGGTATACTCCAGTCTATTCCATAATATACCGCAAATGGTTATATGTGTCAATAATGGGTTAAGTATGAATACGTGTAGAACGGCCGTCGTACGACGGCCGTTGAGCTAGATATCAATCATCATTTGAAAGGACTGTCGTTATCAACCACATCCCAGTAGGAGGCCTGGGGCTCTTCTCTGGCAGGCACCGGGCCTTGCAGAAGTGGATCGCCTGTGGCCTCCATCCACTCTTGCAGCTGCTTCCTGAAGCCATCAGCTATGGATCCGTAACCGGGCTGGCCGATGAGATTCTTTTTCTCGAAAGGATCGTTCTCCAAATCATACAGTTCTTCCCCGGGTCTTTGGCTGCCGTAGTATTCCTCTCGGACAACTTGGCCCGACGGGCTATCGTAGATATCGGCGGGGATATAGACTAAAGGCCGGCGACCAAAGCTCCGGATGTACTTGAATCTATCGGTGCGCAAGCCCCGAACGGGGTCATATCGATCATGCCACGTCATCTCTAGGTATATGTGACTCCTCTTTGTGTACGCTCCTCCTCGTAGGAGAGGTAAGAAGGACCGGCCATCTAGCTTACCCGGCAATGGGGCCCCGACATACTCCAATATCGTCGGCAGTAAGTCCACATTACTAAGCAGGCTGCTCTCTACCCTACCATGCTCCAAACCTGGACCACGCATAATAAGAGCGGTCCCGACACCAGGGTCATACAGCGTACCTTTGGCTCTAGGCATCGCTATGCCATGATCCGTTGTGAAGATGACCAAAGTGTTATCCCAAAGGTTGGTTTCCTTCAAAGTGGTGATTATCTGACCAACTGCTCTATCCACCGCTCGGATCATGCCCTGCAGTTGGCCGACTTCCAGGCGTACCCCCGGGGTATCGGGTAGGTAGGAAGGTACTTGGACGCCGTGGGGATCATCGGGGGTGTAGTCTATCTGGTCATAGGGTCTGTGTGGCTCAAAAAAGCCTACCGAGGCATAGAAGGGCGACGATCCATCCCTTTGTCTAAGGAAGTTAGTTACATCATCAGCTACCTCCCAAGCCTTACCCTGTTTTCCCACATGCCGATAGCCGAGCCTTGCTACATTCTTGGACCTTGCCTCGTGCTGCAGTCCGAATAGGTAAGTCTCATATCCATGCTCAGCAAGCAACTGAGGTAAAGTGGGAATGTCATCATCAAGCTCCCACCCCAGATGGGCAAGGCCCATTAGCCCATTATTGTGGGGCAGACGCCCAGTAATAATGCTACCCCGACTGGGACTGCACTGGGGAGCAGTACA
>JAAYRF010000280.1 GCA_012518905.1 Bacillota bacterium
GACAGGTAGCCTCAGCTAGTTCACCAAACAGCCCCTTCGCTGTCAACCCCGCCTTTAACCTTTTACCCGTCTCCAGACCGAAGCCCGCGTAAGCCACAGCCTGCAGATAATCGAAGTAATCAGTGGGAGAATCAGCATCAGCACCTTGAATGCCTGGGCTCGAGAGCAGGAGCAGCCCTGCTCCAATGCCAGTATTGCGGGCCAGAGGTAAACCAGCAGCTAGAAAATACAGATCGGTGTCCATGTGCAGTGCTGAATGACTAATGGACAACTCCGGTTGATGGATGGCACTCAATCCCGCAGGATTGTAATACAAGCCCTCAACTCCCTCGGCTATAGCCACACCGGCATTGCCCATACCCCAAATCCGGGCAGTTGTCCCAAAGCGCAAAAGTGGTAAAGGCTCTCCCCCGCTTTCCTGGGCATATCCATAAGCCTCGCCACTAACGACCAAGCAAAGCACCAGCATCACCACAAAGCCAAGATGCCGCAATCCTTCACTCAGCCTCTTTTTCATATTGGCTCCACCTCTTTTAGTGTCTAGATAGCCGCCGCCCAGGTGCCACCAAGGTGCACAGCCATAAATCCCACGTCGAGTCTAGCACCATAGTAGCATTAAATGGCAGATTCGACACATAGACCCAGCCATCCTGCTTAAGGCCCTTTGCCCATAGGGTGCTGCTTTGTTACAATGTTCTCAGGATACAAAGAAAGTAAAAGGATGGGGATCCGCTTATGGACAAGCGCCTTACCCCCTGCCAAGGGAAATTGCTTGTGCTCCTGGCTAGTTTGCTTTGGCTAGGCATCTTCGGGATAGAACTAAGTCCCGGCGTGGTATGGGCAGCGCCTCTAGATACGATTTCCACCGGCGCAGAAACCGACGAAGCAACAGGGTTGCAGTGGCAAGGTAGTCAGACTCTGGAAATTCAGTACATAGATATCAATGGCCGCCCTCCTCTATGGCAGGGAGCAGATCAACGACCGGGCTTGATCCTTGACCAACGGCTACAGGCTGAAGTTCGAGCCCTCTGGCCAGGCGTTCGCTTGCACGGCACCTTTGATAACGATGCTTTCTTGCCTAAGTACAGCCTAAGACTAGATATGGCTCAGGGCTCTGCCTCCTTGGGCGATGTAGATGTTGGACTTCTGTCTTTGCCTCTATCTTCTTTGGCGATGACCCTTAGTGGAGCCCAAGGCTACTACAGCCAAGGCCCTTTGACCATAGCTATGGTGGCCGGTCACTCTCAGACCATCACCCAAGTAGAAGTCTTTACCCTCACTGCTCCCACAGCTACCTTCCATACGAGCCTGGCTCCCATATTAATGGGAACGGAAAAGATAATGATCGGGGAGAGAGTCCTAACCCCCAATAGTGATTATTTCATAGATTACCAACTAGGACGCATCGATCTGCGGCGCTGGTGGCCCGGGGCTGAGAAACTCACGATCTCCTATCAAGTCTCCCGGGATCTTGCCGGTAAAAAACCATTGATCCAGGGAGGGCAAGCTCGATATACAACCAAGATAGGCACTCTAAGCCTTACCCATCTGGCCAGAAATGAGATAGAGCCCGAAACCGCCTCCTTTGGAC
>JAAYRF010000281.1 GCA_012518905.1 Bacillota bacterium
AAAGAACCGGTACCGCTCGCTTTGCTGCTTAAGACAGGCTCTTTCAGGCGGGTATCTTTGCATGATGCAACAAACGGCGACCTGAAAGTCGCCGTATGGAGCCTTCCTCCCCTGCAACCTGGCGGTCATAGCCTTGTTAGCTTTAGACCCATAGTTTTGCGCCCCACCCTTTCAGGTGGTTTGCCTGGCGAATCGGTTAGCAACATCTAATGTTCTCTTGTGTGTCTATTGCTGTAGTAATTGTAACACGAAATGTCTGTGAGTGGCAAATATTTCCTGCCCTCTGCACTTCAACCCTATGAGCTTACTGAAATGTACTATTTATGTTTCCCCTCCTGGGTCGGTTGTGGTTGCTCGTACGGGGTGATACATAGAAAACGGTAAGAAACTGTATCTACACCGAGTTTTTGCGGATTTACATACTGTTAACCGGTGTAACCAAAGCTTAACCAGAGTTCCCTTGTTTTTCCGTGGTGGATTTCGTATAATCTAATTGGCACATGGGCCAGATAATGGCCCGGGGTGGACAGTAGATGACCCACCCAGTGCTAGTAATACCGAAGGAGGGAAACAGAAATGTTGTTCTTCCGAAAGAGAAAATATGTTCGATCCCTTGACCAAGAGCGGGCCAAGTACGGTACCCTAAATCACAGGAGTTTGGGTGTAACCGTGATTGAGCTGGACAAAATCGTAGGCAGTGTCGATCGATACAAAGATTTCGATCAGAACTTTGAATGGATCCACCGCAAGCCAGACAGGCGCTCTAAGGACATTGAGGCGGCTATGGCTCGGGGCGAGATTCTCCCTCCTATAGAAGTTTATGAACTAGATAATAGATATTTTGTGGTAGATGGGCACCACCGGGTAAGGGCTGCAAAGAGGATTGGACAAGAGTTTATGGATGCTGATGTAACAAGGCTTATTCCCGCCTAGACGGGTTGAGATCAATGACATATACTGCAAGCAAGAAGGCACCCCTGCGGAAGGGTGCCTTCTTGCGTTGCTCGTTGCCCATCGTTAGGCAGGATAATGCCGTGGCGGTGGTCAATTAGTATTAAGTTAGGTATATGTATGGTCATTGACGAAGCTGGTACTCGGTCGGGAAGGAGTAAGTAGGGGTGGGAAAATATATATTAGCAATAGATCAGGGCACTACAGGTACTACCGCTATCGTGTTCGATGATCATGGTCGACCTGTCTGCCGAGGATATCAGGAATTTCCCCAGTATTACCCCCGGCCCGGTTGGGTGGAGCACGATCCGGGGGAGATCTGGCAATCAACGATGGATGCCATTAGGGGTGCTTTGTACGGGCCTGTTTCCGCAGAGGAGATTGCCGCTATTGGTATCACTAATCAAAGGGAAACTACTGTACTATGGAATAGGCACACTGGCCAACCGGAGGGTACTGCTGTAGTTTGGCAGTGCCGACGGACAGCCCCTATGTGCCAGGAGCTAAGGGACGATGGCTGCGCAGAGCTTATCCAAAGCAAGACGGGCTTGGTACTAGACCCGTATTTCTCCGGCACGAAGGTGGCATGGCTGCTGGAGAACCGCCCGGGGCTCCGCAAGCAAGCCCAGCAAGGTGATATCTGTTTCGGGACTGTGGATAGCTGGCTCATATGGTGTCTTACCGGTGGCAAGAAGCATGTAACTGATTATACCAATGCTTCTCGAACATTGCTGTACAACATCCACGACCTAGAATGGGATGAAGAGTTGCTTAGGCTTCTGGATGTACCTCGTTCAATGCTACCGGAGGTGCTTCCGTCTTGTGGGTTTTTTGGGGTCACCCAAGGCAATGCTTGTCTACCACCGGGGATTCCCATCTATGGGGTTGCCGGAGATCAGCAGGCCGCATTGTTTGGACAAACCTGTTTCCAGCCGGGTATGGTGAAAAACACGTACGGTACAGGCTGTTTTGTCTTGATGAATACCGGGACAGAGGCGATAATGTCCAGCCAAGGGCTTCTTACAACCATTGCGTGGGGGCTTGAGCCTGGCAAAGTGGTCTATGCCTTGGAGGGCAGCGTCTTCATCGGCGGAGCTGTAGTTCAGTGGCTCCGAGACGAGCTGGGTCTCATTGAGTATGCCGCAGAGACCGAGGGTTTGGCTGAATCTGTACCTGATACTGCTGGGGTTTATCTGGTACCGGCTTTTGTCGGGCTTGGTACGCCCTATTGGGATCCCTACGCAAGGGGAGTGGTGGTGGGTTTGACTAGGGGAGTCAATCGCCGACATCTGGTGCGGGCGGCTTTGGAGAGTATAGCCTACCAAACTCGAGACGTATTACTGGCCATGCAGTCCGATTCCCGCATTTCTATTCCTGTGTTGAGGGTGGATGGAGGAGCATCGGTGAACAATTTTCTCATGCAGTTTCAAGCCGATGTGCTCAACGTCACGGTGGAACGGCCGAGGGTGACAGAGACTACTGCCATAGGTGCAGCGTTCTTGGCAGGACTGGGATGTGGTCTTTGGTCATGTCTCGACGAGATAGCTGGCACCTGGGAAAGAGAAGGCTGTTTTACGCCTCATATGGGTGAGGAAGAGAGGAATGAGCTCTGCCGAGGGTGGCGAGAGGCTGTGAAACGCTCCCTGGGATGGGCGAACTAGTGGCATCCCATGAAGAATGAGGGGCGCCGCTAGGACGCCCCATTGATGAATACTATGAACTAAGGCTCCTGGATAGCCTCGGTGGGACATCCGTCCTGGGCTTCCCGAGCCGATTCTTCCAGTTCCTCTGGAACGGGGTCTAGAATAACATCAGCCTTTCCATCGTCGTTCCAGTCGAATACCTCTGGACAGGTCTCAATGCAAAGGCCACAGCTGATGCACAAGTCTTGGTCTACTATCAGCTTCACCGCTGATCCCTTCCTTTCCCTAGACACGTACATATTTAGTATTGACTTTCCAGGTTCATATATATGCATGGAGCCGCTATTTGAAACCCGATGGCGTTGACATGGGCTTTAGTTTATGCATTCTAGCAAAATGCACCGCTTCCTTCCGGAAACGGTGCATTCGGTCACAAGTTTACCTGTAAGCGGGATTCTGTCATTTAAGGCAACCATCTATCTCAAGGGCTAATGCCAGCCCTTGCCCCTTTCGGGGTGCCGCTACCATAATTTGCGTTGCTGGCTGGTGGGGCTTTCCCCGTTTCACCTGCTGTGTTGCCACAACAGCTCGTCTCTGTGGAGCCTTTATGGCTAGTACTGTCCCAAAGGGACAGGTTCGCTGCCGTCAGGTCACCCTGCCACAGCTTACACTGTGCACCAACTTTCTTGCCCTAGATGGGCAAGGCCAGTCCCGACTTTCCTCTAGTGGCCTTTAAGTTAAGGTCACCAGCGGTTGCCCAGTAAACTTGAGATTAGGCCGTCTGCCAACGCTTGATGATCGGTGGCATGCCAGCAATGGCAGGGGAGACAGGAATCGAACCCGCAACCCCCGGTTTTGGAGACCGGTGCTCTGCCAATTGAGCTACTCCCCTAAGCATCGACGACCTGTCGGCAGATATATTATACCCCCACTCGCGGGAAAATGCAAAACCAGCAACAGGCAAGGACAGAAGCTACCATGCCCCATATATCGCCAAGCACAGCCCTACGACGGAGATGACACAGCCAAATACTCGGCGCCTGCGCCAACTTGTTTCTTCCGGTCTCCGTACAGCAGGAGAGTAATTGAGCATACGGAGCTGTAGCAAACCCACCCACGCCAAAAGACCTCCGGCTAGGATATACAACTCTTGCATTTTGTAGCACCAGGCCTTTCTATCTGGAAATTATGTACTAGTTGTGTGCCAACCTGATCAACCCTAGAGGTAGGTTGAAATCAGGAATATTGGCCTTAGGCTACTTGAGTGGGATTTGGAACAGAGGTACCTAACTGTATGTCTATATCTCAAGATCAGTGACCACAGACCTCAAGATATCTGGGAAATTAGTGCAAATACCATCCACACCCAATTGGATGAGGTGGGTCATATCGCCAGGTTCATCCACGGTCCAGGCTCGAACAGCAAGACCCCGTCTACGAGCTCCTTCCATCAGCTTCGCATCTACCAACTTATAATACGGATGCAACCCCTCCCATCTTTCATTTACTGCCTCATCAAGTACGTCTGGTAGATCCCTAGAATAAAGCAGCGCTACCTCGATAGCAGGTGCTTTTTCCTTTATCTCTTTAAGATATTCTCTGTGGAAGGAAGAGATGACAATCTGTGCATCATACTGGGCTATTACATCAATCAGTTTGTCAACCAACCCAGCATAGACCTGCTCTCCCGCCTTAATCTCTATATTTAAAGATACCCGCCCATCCACTAGATCTAAGACTTCCTGCAAAGTAGGGACTTTTTCCCCCCGGAAATCGCTGTTCATCCAGCTTCCGGCATCGTATTGGCGGATTTCTTCCAGGGTCATATTTTCTACAAGGCCATTACCCGTTGTGGTGCGGGTAATGTCATGATCGTGGATAACCATCAATTTCCCGTCTTTGCTCAGGTGAACATCAAGCTCCAGCATTGTGGCACCCATGTTTATGGCCTTCTCAAAGGATACCAGCGTATTCTCCGGGGCTCGCCCTGCGGCCCCCCGATGGCCAATTAGCTCAAGCTTGCCTAATCGTCCCATATCATACCCTCCGTTAGCTCATCCCGTCAGTAAAACATCCCTGATTACATTGTTGTAACATTCGTCAGGCAGATGGTTAGTTCCTGCAATATTAGGATTGTGCAACGGATATTGGTGCCGGCTA
>JAAYRF010000042.1 GCA_012518905.1 Bacillota bacterium
GGAAAGCGAAGAGCATTCTTATGCATCTTGTCTTCTATGGCTGCAGCCACATCAATATCCAGCTGGTTGGCCAGGGACATACAGTAAATCAAGACATCAGCCAGTTCTTCCTGGAGATGCTCAAATTCGTCTGAACTCCTCACCTTCCAAGCTTCTTCCATGGAGACCCACTGAAAAATTTCCATAAGCTCTGCCGCTTCAATACTAATCGACATGGCCAGGTTTTTCGGTGAATGGGACTTCCCCCACCCCCGGGATTCCTGAAACCGTTTTACCAAATCCTTAATCTCTTGAATGTTAGTTTGAGTATCAGTCATAGAGAAAGCTCCCAGTCTTAGACTGTGAAGCCTGCCTCCTTCCTCAGCTCTCCACTCAAAGGGCTATGCGCCCATGGGAAGAATCGGTGATTGTGTACCTAACCAAACATTCGACAATGATTGGATTGATCCTCTCCTAATGCCCATAATTCAAGTCTGCCAAGGATTACTGCGAAATATGGATAATATACCCCTTGAACGGGGTTTAGCAAAATCTATATGTGCAAGTAGATCAGGAGGGAGATCATGACGACAAAAATCCTCACAGGAGCACGGATTATCACCCCATATGAGGAAATTGCAGAGGGAACCTTGATCACGAAAGGACGGAAAATTGCCGCGGTCCATAAAGGCACGTTTAAGTATGGGCAGTTGGACTGCCTCGATGCGACCGATGCAGAGGTAATTGATGTGTCGGGGTTAACCCTCTGTCCAGGATTCATAGATATCCATATTCACGGAGTCGCCCATAACCGAGTAACCGACGGACCCCAGGCAGTTAAGGCAATGGCAGAGACACTGCCCAGATTTGGGGTCACATCTTTTCTTCCAACTATAGCCGCTGAGCCCCTGAAAAACATGGAAGGAGCTACTGAATATATCGTCGACCACGATTACCATGGGGCAAATATCGTTGGCATCCACCTTGAAGGGCCGTTTTTGAATCCAAAGCGTAAGGGTGCGCAGCGGGAAGATAGCATCATTCCTCCATCCCTCCCTGCAATTACGCGGCTCTGGGAATTATCTAAGGGGGCGCTCAAACTAGTGACATTGGCGCCGGAGCTTGCAGGTAGCACGCCGGTGATCGAGTTCCTCCGGGATCAAGGCGTAGCCATGGCCATAGGTCATTCCGATGGAACTTACGAAGAGAGTTGCCAAGCTTTTCGTAGTGGAGTTGGATTAGTGACCCACACATTCAATGGGATGAGGGGATTGCACCATCGGGAGCCAGGGGTAGTAGGTGCTGCCCTTACTACTGCCGGAGTTATGTGTGAAATAATCGGAGACCTGACTCATGTCCATCCAGCCGTTATTCGCCTGCTGTTAGCGTGCAAGGGTGTTGACTCTGTAGTCATGGTAACAGATGGGGGTGAGTTTACAGGGCTCCCCGATGGTGAGTATGAGAAAACTGACGGACGCAAAATAACGGTAGCTAATGGCCGCTGCACACTGGCAGACGGTACCATTGCAGGCAGCACCTCTACCTCAAATCTCAACGTGGGGAACCTGCGAGACATGGGTATCTCGTGGTGTGATGTAGTAAAGATGGCATCGCTCAATCCCGCTCGGGCCATTGGGATAGAAGATAAGAAAGGCAGTTTGCTGCCTGGTAAAGATGCAGATCTTATTTTGCTCAACGATGATTACGAGGTTCAGGCCTGTTATGTAGCCGGTAGCAAGGTTTAGCTGTATGAAGCAAAGGGCGGTTGAGCTGTCTGTCTTCGTGGGGCCGAAGACAGCTCAACCGCCTTATTACTTTGCCCGTTTCTTACACCTGCAAGGCCCCCTGGCCCATGGCCAGAATTCTACCGTCTAGAATAAGTTCGCCTTGGCCGATCAGATAAATAGCCTGCTTGGCTACCTGTGGGTCAAATTGATGGCCTGATTCAGCTTCCAGCACTTCAATGATCTGTTCCGTGGTAAGTGGTGTAGGCCGGTAAGGGCGAGGATTGGCCATGGCATCGATACTATCAGCAACGGCTAGGATCCTACTTAGGAAAGGTATCTCATCTCCCTCTAGGCCCTCAGGATACCCCTCGCCATCAAACCGCTCATGGTGATAACGGACTATGATACTAAACGGTCTCAAGGATGGATAGCTCTCCAACAATCTCGCTCCATATACAGAATGCAATTTGAGTGTCTCCATCTGATTTGCTTTGAGAATGGCAGTACTTTGGAGCAAGCTCCCATCAATCTCCAGCTTGCCAAGATCATGCAGCACTGCTCCATATCTAAGCAACATCAGTTCCTGCCTTGATAAACCCAAACCTTTTCCGAGTACCTTGGTGATAGACGCGACGCGCAGAGAGTGGTAGAAAGTATCTGTATCCTTAGCCTTGATAAGGCGTAAAAGAAGAGTCACAGCTCGACTCACAATTACATCAGGCTCGTTTTGATGACTGCTGCGATCTAGTAACAAGAACCCATAAATAGGATTAAAAGCACACCGTAATGCAAAAGCACAGTACTTCGTATTAGGTACTGTGTGTGCATTACTGACTAAACACTCATAAAGCTGCAAAGCGTGCTCCATAGAGATATCGGTGATCCAAGCCGTAACGGGGTAACGCCGTTCTATTGCAGCCTGCTCCGTCATATGTCGGACAGCCGTAGCTTCACTGGAATATGTAAAAGAAGGGACATAGGGAAGATAATATCCAATGCAGCCCAACGGCTCTTCTCTGTTCCTATCCCAAAGCAAACGCGTACTGCCCACCACATCCCAAGACCCAATTCTCATCCGTTTGCCGTTTAGCTCTTTTCTAAAGAGCAGGGACGAGCCAACTAGGGTTTTGCCAAAAGCTACCCCCAGTACACTGGCCAGCGGCTGATTAATCACTTCCTGATATGACAAAGCCCGCTCCACTGCTTTGCTAAAAATCTCTAGCATAATAGGATTACAGAACGTTATGCCACCGCTAGAGTCAACAATCAAGGCGCCCATTGCCGACAGTACCTTCGCCTGGCCAAGATGACGGTTTGACCCTTTGCCATTCGTCGCGTGTCCAGAATCGGCTGACTGATTCACGAATGGGCAAACCACCCTGTCTCCATGCCGGGTGGCCTGCTTCCCCCCTCTCATCAGCATTGTCACCCTAATGCCTAGATCATCCCATCGTAAATCTTGTCTCAATCATGCGAAAAGTAATAACTGCCTAATTTAATGTTAATATTTCCCAGGGCTTCTGTCAAGATTATCGAGCTTTTCACCAGCTTTGTCGAGATTTGTGCTGCAATTGTGGTGTTCTTGCAGGCTTACAAGAAATGCGCCCAATAGTTTTGCCTTCCTGGGATCCCCATCGCCCCAGATGATCAGATCGGCCATTTTCTTGGTGGGCTCAATAAACTCCCAGTAGTTGGCTTGTACGTCCTTTCTATACCAATCCACTACACCCTCAAGTTCCAGTCCAGCTTGGAGCACATTACGGGAAATACGCCGCAGGAGCCTTTCTTCCGGGTCCATATCTATAAATACCTTGAGATCTAGCTTTTCAACTAGGTGAGGCAAGCAGAAGACAAGGTGCCCTTCTATCAGTACAATCGGCGCCGGTTCAGCTAATCGACGGCCTCGGACGATAGTTTTGCCTTGAGATAGAAGATCCAAATCTTTAAGCAGTCTCTTTTCGTCAATAGCTTCTGGTCGGTTATGACTACCTACATCACGAGTCATATACCAATCAGTTCCTATTATAGATACCTTATCTGCACCCAACTCTTTCTGCAAAGCTCTACATAGTGTTGTTTTTCCCGATCCGCTACCACCGCCAACTCCAACCAATAGTATAGCCATTGAGATCTCAACTCTCCCCTGGTCTAATTGTGTATCTAGAATCAATACTTTTCTACCAATCCCCATATAAGTATTCCAATTCATCCCTGACAATCCTTCTAGTCTAAAGTTCTTCCACTTCATCCCACAAATCTGTATAAAAATGGAGGAGGCTCCCCGTATCTGGTGAATAGAGTCTTTATGGAGCTATTGGTTCGAGCCATTCAACGAAGGAGGTATACTAATGCATTGTCGGTCGTGTGGTCACGAAGTCCGTGAGCAAGCGGAAATATGCCCAAACTGCGGGATGAAACCTATGGATGGGCAAGAATTCTGCCCCGAATGCGGTGAGGCAACCAAGGCCAATCAAAAGGTGTGTCTCAATTGCGGGACACTCCTTGGTGAAAAGCCACTAGTCACCCCCCCAGCCAAGTCGGGTACTATGAAGCACTGTCGGGAGTGTGGCCAAGAGGTTAAAGAGCATGCTGAAATCTGCGTCAATTGTGGAGTCTATCCCCTCAATAGCCGGAATTATTGCCAGGAGTGTGGCGCCAAGACCACAGAGAAACAAGAAGTATGTACCAATTGTGGCGTTAGACTGATACACAGAGCCCGGGCAACTGTCATGCCTAGCATTCCACAAGGAAAAGATAAGAACCCCACAACAGCTGCCATCATCTCTTGCTTTATCCCCGGAGCAGGGCAAATCTATCTAGGCCAGTTGCATAAGGGCCTGGCAATAATCGCTGCCGCGATCATGAGTGGAATACTCACAGGCGGTACCTTATCTTTTCTGGTTTGGATTGTAGCCATCGTAGATGCATATCGGATTGGTACGAAAGTTGCTCAAGGCCAAGCGGTAGATACATGGGAGTTCTTCTAGAGGGAAATGCTGGATTTATGCCCTCGCCGATTTGTTAAAAGGCTCCCCAGAAGACTCCAGAGCCAGGGTGCCAAGGCTCTTACTTCTCTAGCCATTGCCGGCGCAGGCATTGCGTCTAATGCCGGGTTACTGGCACGTTTATCCATTTGGAGCGGGTTTAGTGGCGCTATCGGTAGGTTGCGCAGCATCACCCACGGCGGTATTCGGTGCCCCCTATGCGGGGGCACACGCTCTTTTCTGGCTTTGCTCAAGGGAGATATCGCCTCTGCCTTTGGATATAGCATTTTTGGCACCATCGTGTTTTTCCTTGTCTTTGGCACGCTTCCCTTCCGCATCTGGGCCGTAGTCGCCGATTCCCAGCGATGGGTGCTACTGCTTGAGGCAGTAGATACCAAACTGGAAAATTGGTTTCTGCAGCTATTGTTTGCAGCCTATCTGGTGCAGATTCTGCTAGACAAGGTCGGGCTAGTCACCTGGAACGCTTAGGCTTCTCAGTTGACAGTCTCACCTCATACATATGGAGATAGGCCCTAAGAATCCATCACGACAGATGGGCCCCAACGACCTGCTCAATTTGGCCCCAGCTATATAGCCCACAATAGACTTTCTGCTTTCCCAAAGCTTGTCAACATGATGTTCTTTGCCTCTGGCAGCTCGGACTGATCACTCTGTTCGCCTCAAGAGCCGACATCTGCATATCCATCAAGCTCGACTCCGGCCTCATCCTTGAGCTGCCGATCTCGGACCACTTTGAGACTGCGCTGCAGTAATATAGCAAGTGTTAGCACGGTTGTCAAAGGACTCCAAGTGCAGTATATTAGTACAGGAGTAGGAGGGACAAGATGCGCAGTATCCATTATTTGCTCTATATCTGGTACCTGTTTCTGATCATATTCTTGGTTTTCTTTGACCGAAAAAAACCAATGCAGCGCTTCAGTTGGATTCTTGTACTAGTATTCCTGCCAGGAATTGGCTTGCTCTTATACTGGTTCATCGGGAGCAGCCTTTTTATAGAACGCCGAAGAGAGAAAATCCGAAGACGGCATGGAAGTGTCTTGCATGAACTGGAAGAAATTGTGGCTGAGACTGACCGTGGTTTCAAACCCCCTTCGTCCAAGGGAGTAGAGTTTCATCAGAAGTACGGTGGTAGCATTTTCACCAACGATAACGATGCTGAGATCTATACCACTGGGGCACCCAAATATGAACAGCTTTTTGAAGACCTAGATGCAGCCAAAGATCATATCCATGTCCAGTATTTCACTATCCACAATGATGAAATAGGCCACAAGTTGGTCGATACTCTCGTAAAGAAAGTCAACCAAGGAGTGGAAGTTAAGCTCTTGTATGATACTCTTGGTTGTTTGGGAACCCTTGTGATTCCGGTCTTGATGAAAGTAAGAAAAGCAGGGGGCAGAGTGTTAAGTATTAGGCCGTACACCAGGGCCATTAACTACAGAAATCACCGGAAGGTTGTTATCATTGACGGCAAGATCGGCTATCTGGGTGGAATGAATATTGGAAATCAGTATACATATGGGGTAAATGGCAAGAAGTGGCGGGACACTCATGTCAGAATTACTGGCAGTGTAGTGCATGATCTGCAGAAAGTATTCCTATCTGATTGGATCGCATCAACTAGACGAGGCAGCATCGGATTAAGACATGAAATACGGCACTATTTCCCAGTCCCTAACACCCCTGGCAATCTTGGGGCTCAAATCATAGCCAGCGGATTATATACCAAAAATGGGCACGATGAGGTTGTCCACCTCGGTTATTTTAACCTCATTTCGAGAGCAAAGAAAAGGCTCTGGATCCAGACACCATATTTTAGGCCTCCCGAAACCATAATCCACACCCTCAATACCTTAGCAACTCTAGGCGTAGATGTGCGCGTCATAATCTCCCACTTCTATGCTTCCGGCGGAATATTTCATCGTAACGCCAACCACTATTTTTTGCGCCAGATAGTGGGTAGTGGGGTTAGAGTGTTTCGCTACAAAGACATTCTCCATGCCAAGACCATGCTAATCGACGATGACGCATTATGTATAGGAACTGTCAACCTTAACAGCCGCAGTCTAGAGATTGACGATGAGATCTACGCCTACTTTGAATCAAGGAAGCTGGCTGCTGAATACGAGAGAATCTTCAATCAAGATCTAAAAAACAGTATTGAGCTAGATTATGCAAAGTTCAAGAAGCAAAACCTCATGACTCGGGCCATAGAATCTATCGTAAGCTTCTTCTACCCCTTCTCGTAGAACGCAGCCATTGACATACCAAAGGCAAACGCGCGAGGACTAACCCTGCACAGCTGATAAAAAAAGCGCAGGGAGCTAACCCTGCGCGTTAGTGACAGCTCTATTCGTCGGCGAAGAAAAACTGCTGTGGAATGGCGTTGCCAGGACTGCGATTCAGCTCAGTCCAAACGAAATTGGTGGGGACATTGCGAAGTCGATTATTTACAACCAGCGGAACAGGGAACTCACCAACGGTGCCAATCATAAAGAGCTTCTCGGTATGGAAAGCAGTCACTTCTGCCATGAGCGCCTTTAGTTCATCAAGATCTGTAACACTGGCCCTCTCTTGTAGAATTTCGTTGAGGCGCTTGATCTCTACTGGAGGCTCCTCGCCGGCTTCCCCGCCGCTCTCATACCACCGATTCCACATCGGACCCCAATGGTAGCCGCGACCTTCCGTTGCCACAGCCCACCATCTAAACCACAAATCCGGACGATCTCCACCGTCCATGTGCCATGTGACCATATCAAACTCATTTGCGAAGGTTCTCTCGGAGAATAGTGTTCGCTCAGGCGTGTTGATATTGAGCTTCACACCGATCCGATTCCAATGGAGACCAATCAGCTCCATCTCAGCCACATAGGTACCATCGGAAATCTCCACGGTTACAGCCAACTGGCGTCCGTCTGGGTATTTTCGGTAACCATCTGCTCCCCAATCCAAACC
>JAAYRF010000282.1 GCA_012518905.1 Bacillota bacterium
CCGAGGGCTCTCAGTACGTGACTGTTACAGGCAAAGGATACCGTCCTATGGTGGTAGGCCTTGGTCGCGCCCGGGGTCCCTTGTTCGTCTTATGTATTGTGCTCTTTTGCTTTTTGGTGGTCATACCCTTGGCTACCCTGGTTTACATGTCATTTTTGCCCTACTCCATGGTACCTAGTGCCCGCGCCGTTAGCATGATGAACCTTCGCAACTGGCGCACCGTTCTTACAAATCCCGTCATAACCCGGGCCCTTAAAAACTCCGCTTTCCTCGCTGTTATCGGAGCTACCCTCGGCATCTTGCTATCTATATTCGTCGCCTACGTTATCGTCAAGGTAAAAAGCCGGGGAAGCGCGCTTATTGAGTCCCTCTCGTTTTTGTCCTTTTCCTTTCCGGGTATGATCATCGGCGTGGGATTCATGTGGTTTTTGGTGAGGACTCCCCTTTACGCGACGATTTGGGGACTTCTCTTAGCTTATGTAGGTACCTACTTGCCCTATGGCGTTCGCCCTCTAAGGAGCGCATTTATGCAGATTGACGAAGAACTTGAGGAATCGGCCCGAGTGTTTGGTGCGAGTTTTCTGCGGGCCCTAAAGGACATTGTAGTGCCCCTGCTTGCCCCCGGTGTCGTATCGGCATGGATCCTGATGGCCTGTATGTTCATCCGTGAATTAAGTGTTTCAGTGGTGCTGTCACGCCCAGGTACTGAGGTACTTACTGTGGAGATCATGAAACTGGCCAATGACGGGCTTTGGGGTCAAGTGGCTGCTTTAGGAATCGTCATGATCGGTCTTTCTACTGCCCTTGTGGTTATCGCAAGCCTTTTGCGCATCCCGCTGTCCCATGCGGAGCAATAGGCAGAAGCAATAGGTAAGGTAATAGGGCTGTCCGATCAAATAGACAGAGAAATCGTTAGAAAGTGGAGTTACTAAAGAAAAAACAGGCTGTCTTCCGGAAAGACCCAGAAGGCAGCCTGTTTTTCATGTTTATTCTTAGAAGATGGTCTGGAACACTTCGGACCAGTGCTGGATTTCGTCGTCAGAGAGCTCCCGAAGTGGTAACACGTTAGCTTCCTGAATGTCCTCAATGGGCGGATAGATGCCTTCGTATAGCACCCACTCTCCCACATCTTCAGCAAGAATGCGGGAAGAGGTTTCTGAGAGCCAGAAATCAACGAAAAGCCTGGCAGCGTTGGGCCTTTGGGCATTTTTGGCAACTGCAATTCCCCGGGCCGACCCCATTAGAGGTTCGCCGTCCAGCTTGGCCCAGTCCAGTGGAGCAGGGGCCTTGGTCACAATGTACTTGGGCATGGAGATACCAATGACTTTCTCGCCGGTTTCAATAGGACCAGGCGTTGGCCCGAAGGAGGCCACAAACATGGGCCGATTCTTGGCCAGACCCCGCAAGAAGTCCATCCATTCAGCTTCAGTGGCAAATACATGCTCCTTGAGCCCTACAAGCCATGTGATGGTTGTCGCGTGGGTTATCGGGTCAGGCATCACGATCTTGTCCTGCCATTTAGGATCAGCAAGATCCCGATACGTGGTGGGCACGTCCTCCGGCTTCACCAGTTCCTTGTTATAGATGATAGCCACAGCTTCGATGCCGAACTGCTGAATTACACCATCAGGATCCTTTGACCATTCGGGATACTTCTCACTTTCCGGTGACACGTACTCGGTCAAAACACCGGCTTCCTTCAGTATTTGCAGTATTGGCAAAGGCGCCTGGAGAACGTCTGCGCCCAATCGACCGGCTTGAAACTCCGTTTGCACTGTAGGAACGTAAACTGCCGTGGAGATACGGGTGTACTCCGCGGGTATGCCGTACTGGGATTGGAAGGCTTCCATGATTGGCTCTACTCCAGTGATATTTGCATAAAATAGGGCCTTGCCTTCTTTTTCGGCTTCTGCGAGCAGTGGGTGCTCACTAGCTACCGCGACGCCCTGCACC
>JAAYRF010000283.1 GCA_012518905.1 Bacillota bacterium
AATCCGATAAAATCTGCCCAAAGGCCGATGGCCAGCGAGTGGCGGATTCTAGTGGCATTGACGGCTCCAAAATAGATGGTGATCACATAGAGCGTCGTCTCTGTACTACCTTGGATGGTAGATGCCATAACCCCTACTAGCGAGTCGGGGCCGTGAACCTTGAGTATTTCCCCGAGCATACTCAAAGATCCAGACCCAGATAGGGGACGAACAAGGAACATGGGGACTACTTCTGGGGGAATTTGCAGAAGCCTGGTGAATGGGGTTATCGCCTGCAACACGAGATTCATTCCCCCTGCGACTCGAAATACTCTAATGGCCACAAACATGGCGATGAGGTATGGGGCGATTCGCACAGTCGTCAAGAGTCCTTCTCTTGCTCCCTCTACAAAAGCCTCATAGACTTTCACGCCCCTTAACAGTCCCCACAAGGGAATGGCTAATACGATGACGGGGATGGCCCAGCGACTTATTGTTTCTACTGCCTTGATGAGCATGTGTATACCTCCTGAGGGATTTGTCTTTGCAGGAGCAGGGAAAGGCCAAATGCAAAATTTCATTTGCGGATCCTTCGCCAGGCCCAGTCGGTGATGATGGCTGCCAGAGTCGATGCGATGGTGGCAATCAAAGTGGTGCCGATGATGCTGGTGGGATCTTGAGATCCCGCTGCTGATCTAAGGCCGATGACTGTGACGGGTACAATAGTGAGCGAAGAAGTGGTGAGTGCAGCGAAGGTGCACATGGCGTCGCTGGCTGTCCCAGGTCTTTCGTTTAGTTCGTTCAGTCTTTCCATGGCCCTTATACCTAAGGGAGTAGCAGCATTGCCGATACCAAGGATATTGGCGCTAATACTCAAGATTACCGCTCCTATGGCTTCATGATCGACGGGTATGTCGGGAAAAAGCCATTTTGTCACAGGCCGAAGGAACCGGGCCAATAAGTGTGTGAGGCCAGCCCGCTCCGCAATTTCCATTAATCCCGACCAGAAGGCAATGAGCCCCAATAGACCCATAGTCATTGTTATTGCATCCGCAGCGCCGTGCAAAATGGCATCGGTGACTAAGGGCGTGCTATTGTTATACATTGCCAGGATCATGCCACCGCCCAGAAGCACAAACCACAACCAGTTGATCATCTATGACACCCCCCAGCTAATATTTATGCCCTCCCAGGCGTATCATGTTGGTATATTGACAAAACCCTGGCCCGAACGCGGGGCGCCTGACCTTTCCTGACCAAAGAATGAGCATGGTGGTCAGAACCTATGTGACCTTTCGATTAAGGTGGTAAACTCCATATTTCAGCGTATACAGGCTGTAGACTGTCTGATAAAGAGATTGAGTATTCCATGGGAAGACTGATATGATAGATACAGATGGTCAGTAAAGGTCAAACAGAACTGGATGGAGCGGGGGTGACACTCATCAGTAGTCTGGCAGATCACATTGAACGCTACATTAAGGCACTATTGGACCAGACCGAGCAGCGAAGTTTGGAGATCCGCCGTGTCGAGTTGGCGGAGCTGTTTGAATGTGTGCCATCCCAAATCAACTACGTGCTCAAGACTCGCTTCAGTAACGAGCGAGGTTATATTGTTGAGAGCCGCCGGGGAGGCGGCGGATATATCCGGATTATCCGTCTGGAGCCTCGGCATAGGCGGGATATCTGTACTTGGATTTATGAGACAGTAGGAGATAGTATCGAGGCTGAGGAGGCTGAAGGACTACTAGCCCAGCTTTTGGATCACGACCACTTGTCAAGAAAGGACGCTGTGGTGATTCGGTCTCTGCTAACGCAGGAGACCCAAGGTCTTGAGAAGACACTTGCCAATAGGGCTAGGGCCGTTCTGCTGCGCTCCATGTTGCTTCTGCTCTTGCATGGAAGTTGATTGTGGGAGGTATGAGGAAGATGGTATGCGAAGAATGCCGGAAACGCCCGGCTGTGATTCATATCACCAAGATTGTAAATAACCGAAAAACTGAAGCGCATCTATGTCAGGAGTGCGCCCAATCCAGGGGTGAGCTGACCTTTGTCTCTCCTACGGCCTTTACCTTCCAGAATTTTCTGGCGGGGATGCTCCAGCACAGCCAGGCGACGCCAACGGGTCCCTCAGTGGAAACGCCTACGGCGTACTGCCCCAACTGTGGCTTTAGTTACAATCAATTCAAGGAGTCAGGCCAGCTAGGCTGCAGTGTATGCTATGAGCACTTCCAGGGGCAGATCAAGCCTCTGCTTAAGCGAATACAAGGTAGTGTTGCCCACACGGGGAAGATCCCCAGCCAGCACGGGGTGGCTATAGAGTGTCGCAGGCAGATTGAGATGCTCAGAGAGCAGCAGCGGACAGCCATTTCCCAGGAGAAATATGAGGATGCTGCTAAACTCCGTGATAAGATTCGTGCCTTAGAGAAGGAGCTCCAAGAGACCAAAGAGCGGGATGGCCGCTAGGTTCGGAAAAGGAAAGGAGGTCGATACCGGTGGGTTTGAAAGAAGCAGCGAACAAGATACTGTGCCGATGGATGAAAGGGACAGGTCCAAACGACAACATAGTGGTTGGCAGTCGTATCCGCTTGGCACGAAATATAGCCAAAGTGCCTTTCCCGGCAACAGCCAGTGAAGGGCAGTTGGCCCATGTGGGCGATTTGGTGCGAATGGCCACGGTGGCAAACGGCCAGTCCAATATGGACTACTTAGCCATTGCCGAGATGCCTCGGCTGGAAAGGGAGCTCTTGGTTGAGAAGCATCTTATCAGTCCACAGCAAACTCGAGATGTTAAGCACAAGGCGGTTGTGCTCGGCCGGGACGAATTGGTCAGCATCATGGTTAATGAAGAGGATCATCTGCGCATTCAGTCTATTTGCCCAGGGTTTCAACTGGAGTCAGCCTGGGAACAATGTAATCAAGTGGATGATACTCTAGGAGACAGTCTGGAATACGCGTTTTCTCCAGAACTCGGGTATCTAACAGCCTGCCCCACCAATGTAGGTACGGGACTGAGGGCATCGGTCATGCTGCACCTTCCGGTGTTGACCATGACTCAGCAGATGCAGCGGGCCATACCAGCCATCAACAAGCTCGGCTTGGCAGTCAGGGGCTTGTATGGTGAAGGCACTGAGGCAGTGGGCAATGTCTATCAGATATCCAATCAGTTGACCCTTGGTCACTCTGAACAGGAAATCATCCAGCATCTGGCTACGGTAGCCAGACAGATTATAGATCAGGAAGAATCAGGCAGAAAGCAGTTACTTGAAGTAGGTAAAGCTCAGCTGGAAGATAGAACTTACCGGTCTTTAGGAGTTCTAAGTCAAGCTAGAGTTATTTCTTCTCAGGAAGCTATGCAATTGCTTTCTGAGGTGTGGTTAGGTGTAGATTTGGGACTGATCAAGGAGCTTGATCCCAAGACTTTGAAATCTCTCGTTGTCTTGATTCGCCCAGCTCATTTGCAGAAAATTATCGGCAAAGAAATGGATACCGGCGAGCGGGATGGCTTCCGAGGAGATCTGGTTCGGGAGTACATCCGTATGGGTGCAAAGGAGAAAGATTCAGAGCTAAAGGAAGGTGAGAGTTGATGTTTGGTAGATTCACTGAGCGAGCACAGAGAGTGATAGTACTTTCTCAGGAAGAAGCTCGCCGTTTAGGTCATAACGTGGTGGGAACAGAGCATATTCTCTTAGGCCTAGTGGCAGAGGGGCATGGTGTAGCAGCAAGGGCCTTGGCAGAACTAGGCGCATTGGAGAGAGTTCGTACAGAGGTAGAGAAGGTGATCGGCCGGGGAGAGGGGATAACCATAGGACAGATTGGGTTTACCCCCAGAGCTAAACGTGTGCTGGAACTGGCCTTTGATGAGGCCAGGCAGTTGGGTCATTCATATATTGGCACAGAGCATATACTCCTAGGCCTAATTAGGGAAGGCGAAGGGGTAGCCGCTCAGGTATTGCGTAATCTCAACGTAGATCTAGAAAAGGTAAGAAAGCAAGTACTGGATCTGCTAGGCGAAGGCGCTGGGCCTGCCGCCGGCGGTAAAGCAGGGCGTGCTCGGAAGACCCCCACTTTGGATCAATTTGGTCGAGACCTAACTGATATGGCCAAAGAAGGAAAGCTCGATCCGGTCATCGGTAGGGAAAAGGAGATTCAGCGAGTTATCCAAGTGCTGAGTCGACGAACCAAGAACAACCCTTGCCTCATCGGTGAGCCTGGCGTGGGCAAGACAGCCATAGCAGAGGGCTTAGCGCAGAAGATCATAGCAGCTGATATTCCCGAGACTTTACTAGGTAAGCGAGTAGTCACCTTGGATTTGGGAGCATTAGTTGCCGGCTCCAAGTTCAGGGGAGAGTTCGAAGAGCGCCTTAAGAAAGTGATGGAGGAGATTCGCACCTCCGGTGATGTGATTTTGTTTATTGACGAAATGCACACCATTATCGGGGCAGGGGCAGCAGAAGGCGCCATTGATGCCAGCAATATTCTCAAACCTGCACTTTCCCGGGGAGAGTTGCAGGCCATAGGGGCAACTACCATAGACGAGTACAGAAGGTATGTAGAAAAGGATGCTGCTTTAGAAAGAAGATTTCAGCCGGTATACGTGGACGAACCTAGCGTGGAAGAGACCATCGCCATCTTAGAGGGCCTAAGAGATCGATATGAGGCCCATCATCGGGTGAAGATCACCGACGATGCCTTAATGGCAGCGGCCAAACTGGCCGATCGGTATGTAACAGACCGCTTCTTGCCGGATAAGGCCATCGACTTAGTGGATGAGGCTGCGTCCAAGGTGCGGCTGTCAGGTCTAACGGCTCCTCCGGAACTCAAAGATCTGGAAGCCAAGATCGAAGAGCTGCGCATCGAAAAAGAGTCAGCCATCAAAAACGAGGAGTTTGAAAAAGCAGCTTCACTAAGGGACAAGGAACAAGGGCTCAGGGAAGAGCTTGCGAGTAAGCGGGAGCAATGGAAGACCGATCGAGTACGTCGATCCGGCATGGTCGATGAAGATGATATTGCCGAAGTTGTATCAAGCTGGACAGGAGTTCCTGTAGCCCGGCTAGCCCAAGAAGAGACTGAGCGGCTGCTTAGCCTGGAGGATGAACTCCATCGCCGAGTTATTGGTCAAGAGGAAGCTGTTACCGCTGTTTCCAAGGCCGTGCGGCGTGCCTACGCAGGTCTCAAAGACCCAAAAAGACCAGTGGGGTCCTTCATATTCCTCGGACCTACGGGCGTAGGTAAGACGGAGTTAGCTCGAGCCTTGGCCGAGGCTCTCTTCGGCGATGAAGAGGCCATGATCCGCCTCGATATGTCAGAGTACATGGAGCGGCATACAGTCTCGCGGCTGGTAGGAGCACCACCGGGATATGTGGGCTACGAAGAGGCGGGTCAGTTGACCGAACAGGTACGTCGACGCCCGTATTCCGTGGTTCTGTTTGATGAGGTCGAAAAAGCCCATCCGGAAGTCTTCAATGTACTCTTGCAGGTACTGGAAGATGGCCGACTTACCGACGCTAAGGGTAGAACAGTAGACTTTCGCAATACTGTACTCATCATGACCTCCAATGTGGGTGCTCACCAGATTCAGCGCTCGACAAGTGGTATAGGATTCCGGGTCACCGATGACGAGGAAGCCGAATACCAGGACATGAAGAGAATGGTAACTGACGAGTTGCGGAAGACCTTCCGACCGGAGTTTCTCAACCGCATTGATGAGACAATGGTTTTCCACGCTCTTAATAAGGAGCATATCAAAGAGATTGTTGATATCATGCTAAAGGACCTGCGAAACCAGCTGCAGGAGAGGGGGCTTTCCATCACTGTTAGCGAGGCCGCCAAGGAAGTCTTGGTAGAAGAGGGATTCGATCCTGACTTCGGCGCCAGGCCTCTGCGCAGAGCCATCCAACGGTTAGTGGAGAATCCACTTTCTGAAGAGATTCTGCGGGGAAGCTTTAACGAAGGCGATATTGTCATGGTAAATGCTGATAAGGGAGAGCTAGTCTTTCACAAGCAGGAGGAAGTAGCTACAGTATAAGTAAGACTTATAGAGAGCACCGGCGAAGGTGCCGGTGCTCTCGGCATAGTGTTTGTTAATTCTTCCTTTCGGATTTGATGCTACTAAATTGATATGTGTAAGCAGGAATGCTATACTTAAACTGATTTGTGATATAACCCTATGGGGGAAATCTATGGCTCGTATAAGGAAGAAATACGTTTGCCAGGAGTGTGGCCATGAGACTCTACAGTGGTTCGGCAGATGCCCGGGCTGTCAGGAGTGGAACACCCTGGTAGAAGAGATAGTCTCGGCCCCTACCCTACAAACCTCCCGTAGGCTGGGGCAGTCAGATGATAAGAATTCGGCCCGGCCTACACCTCTTTCACAAATCGTCGGTGCTTCTGGGTGTCGCCAATCCACGGGATTTGCTGAACTAGATAGGGTTCTGGGTGGCGGCATAGTGCCCGGAGCCCTAGTTTTAGTTGGAGGTGAGCCGGGGGCAGGCAAATCGACGTTGCTTTTGCAGGTAGCCGGCTCAGTGGCTGCTGGTGCTGAGACGGTTTTGTATGTTTCAGGAGAAGAATCCGGTGCTCAGCTGCGCTTGAGGGCAGATAGGTTAGGCATCTTTGAGGACACACTCTTCGTGCTTACGGAAACTGATGTGGAAGCAGTTGCCTCCCATATGGTGGAGCTGTCACCGGCGTTATGTATCATAGATTCAATCCAGACCATGCACCATAGAGATGTCTCGTCAGCCCCTGGCAGTATCAGCCAAGTCCGGGAATCGGCAGCTATGATTACCGATATTGCCAAACAGCGGGATATCCCGGTGTTTCTAGTAGGGCATGTCAACAAAGGCGGCTCCATCGCGGGCCCCAAAGTGCTAGAACACGCTGTAGATACGGTCTTGTACTTTGAAGGTGACCGACATGCCAATTTCCGCATCTTACGGGCAGTCAAGAACCGATTTGGCTCTACCAATGAGATTGGCGTATTCCAAATGGGTGAGCAAGGTTTGGAGGAAGTGCGAAACCCATCTTCCTTTTTCTTAGCAGAACGCCCGGATCGAGTCCCTGGTTCAGTAGTCACTGCATGCCTGGAAGGGACACGACCTCTATTAGTTGAAATCCAAGCATTAGTGGGACCTAGTCCATTTGGTGGTACTCCCCGGCGGCAAGTGAACGGCGTGGACTCCAATCGTTTGGCCATGATTTTGGCAGTATTGGAGAAACGGTGCGGCTTGCAGCTGCAAACACAAGATGTCTATCTTAACGCTGCCGGTGGTGTAAAAGTGGAAGAGCCCGGGGTTGATTTGGCTGTAGCTGTGGCTGTGGCCAGTAGTCTATACAACCGCGCTATCTATGGCGATCTTTTGATTATAGGAGAAGTTGGTCTGGCTGGTGAGGTACGTAGTGTACCTCAGGCTGATCGTCGCCTTCTGGAAGCTGAAAAGCTGGGGTTTGGCAAATCCATTATTCCCAGCAGTGTATACCATGGCATAGATAAAAATAGGTTTGATTTAGAGCTAATGCCAGTACGTTCTCTTACTGAGTGTTTGCAGATAGCCATGCCCCATGTGGGAAGCTAAATAGAGTTTCTACCAGGAGAGGGGGGGCCCGATGAAAGATGTCAGATCGGCATTGGATGAGCAGATGCTGAAAACCGTCGGGATGCTCGCACCGGGGACCATGCTATACGAGGGCCTGGAGAATATCCTACGTGCCCGCACCGGCGCCCTGATTGTAGTTGGTGATAGTGAGCAAGTCTTGGATCTAGTAGACGGTGGTTTTAGAATCGATTCCGAAATGCGTCCTACGTCACTATATGAACTGGCCAAGATGGATGGAGCCATAGTGCTAAGCTCCGATGCCCGCCGGATACTTCTGGCCAATGCTCAGCTAAATCCGGATCCATTGATTCCAACTTTTGAAACTGGCACAAGGCATCGTACAGCGGAGCGGGTGGCAAGACAGACCGGCGAGTTAGTCATATCCATATCCCAGCGCCGGAATGTTATCACGCTATATCAGGGGAATTTCAAGTATGTTCTCCGAGATGTGAGTGTTATTTTGGCTAAAGCCAACCAGGCTCTACAGACGCTGGAGAAATACAAAAGTGTTATGGAACAGGCACTTACCAATATAAGTGCTCTGGAGTTCGAGGACTTAATTACCCTAACAGATGTGACCCAGGTCCTACAGAGAGCTCAAATGGTAGAGCGGATTGCCACCGAGATTGAGACATACGTAGTAGAGCTAGGGACTGAGGGTCGATTGATGAGCATGCAGTTAGAAGAACTCATGGTAGATATTAAGGATCAAGGCTTGTTGATCGTGAAGGATTATCTGTCTCCTACCAAGGAGGAGACAGCAGAAGAAGTGTGGGAGTCACTTAGCCAATGGAGCGCTGAGGACTTACTGGATCTATCTTTGATTGCCCGAGCCTTGGGCTATAGTGGTGGAATAGCTAGCCTGGACACTCCGGTTACACCTCGGGGTTATCGTATTCTCGCCAAGATTCCCCGTCTGCCCATGCCGGTTGTCGAGAACCTCATTAGCACATTTCAAGAATTCCCCGATATTTTGGCTGCCACTACCAACGAACTCGACGATGTGGAGGGGATTGGTGAAGTGCGAGCCAAGGCTATCCAAGATGGTCTTCGGCGACTTAGGGAGCAAGTGCTTCTCGATCGGCATATCTAGTATCCGGGTATGACGGAGTAATCCGGCCTGCGATGGCGCATTCGTACGAAAAACCTTGATTATAGCAGGGATTGACAGTTCTTTACCTTTTATGGTAAAATAAACTAGGGTACGTGTAGCCAAATCAGGCTATGGAATGGAGGTCCCCAGCGTGTTCAATATTGGTGATAAAGTTGTTTATCCGATGCATGGAGCTGGTGTTATCGAAGCTATTGAGGAGAAAGAGGTCCTAGGAGAGAAGCAGACATACTATATTATGAAGCTGCCCATCGGAGAGATGAAAGTAATGGTGCCTACGGACAATGTAGAAGAGGTTGGGCTCCGGGAGATCATTGATAACGAAAGCGTCTCCAAAGTAGTTGAAGTGCTAAAGGGAAACAAGTCAAAGATGTCCTCTAACTGGAACAGACGATACAGGGCCAACATGGAGAAAATCCGCAGTGGCGACATTTACGAGGTGGCTGAGGTAGTGCGGAATCTCGCCATACGGGATGCGGAGAAAGGGCTGTCCACAGGAGAAAGAAAGATGCTGGATAACGCGAAGCAAATCCTCATCAGTGAGCTAGTATTGGTCCAGGACACAACTGAAGAGGAGATCGAGGAGTTATTGGATGCATGTTTGGGATAGGCGTCAGGTATGACCTGGCGCGTTTCCGTCGGTAGAGGGTAATGTTTACGCAGATTTTGGGTAGACTGAGTAAAGGAGGTGACTAAATTGTATAGAATCATTTTACGGTTAATTTTTACCCTAATGGGTGCAGGGATTTTGCATCAGGTGACAGCCTTTGCTATGAGAGAAGGACTGCTATTTGATGCAAGTGCTGCCCAGGGCCGAATTTTGCCTGGGGCAGCTATCATCGGGGCTATACTTGGATTGGCCATCGGGCCACGGATAACGGCGAAGCTAGAGCAGCTGATGTCTCGGGTAATTAGCAGTCTTAATCGGACTTCGCCATACGAGCTGATTATCGGTGTTGTCGGTCTAGTTGTTGGATTGATCATCGGCATTCTTGCTACCATTCCTATACCACGCCACATACCTATCATCGGAGACTATGTCCCCTTAATCGTGACCTTATCTTTAGGATATATTGCAATGGCTGTGTCTTTGAAGAAGAAAGAGGAATTATTGCATTTGTTTAACATATTCCCCCGCTCAGTGGATAGTAGACACCCAGGGCGCGAGCGGCGCTCTTTCACTCAAAAAATACCCTGCAAGATTCTAGATACAAGTGTGATAATTGACGGCAGGATTGCGGATGTTTGTCGAACCCAATTCATAGAAGGCATCTTAGTGGTCCCCGCCTTTGTGTTAGAGGAGTTGCAGCATATAGCTGACTCTTCTGATGTTCTTAAGCGCAATCGGGGCAGAAGGGGTCTGGATATTCTAAATAAGATGCAGAAAGAACATAATGTCACTGTGAAGATATACGATCGAGATTTTGACGATGGAGCCGAAGTTGATACCAAACTTGTCCGCCTAGCAAAGGCCCTTGGGGGCAAGGTGGTCACCAATGACTATAATCTCAATAAAGTTGCGGAGTTACAGGGTGTACCGGTACTAAACATCAACGAACTGGCCAACGCTGTTAAGCCTATTGTGCTTCCCGGCGAGGAAATGGTAGTGCATGTAATTAAGGATGGTAAAGAGCAAGGGCAGGGTGTAGCTTATCTCGATGATGGAACGATGATTGTAGTTGATGGTGGCCGTAAGTACATTGGCGAAGATATTGGAGTTATGGTTACTAGTGTATTACAGACAGCGGCCGGTCGTATGATTTTTGCCAAGCCGAAGGCCATGGAGCGGGCGTTGTAACTAATCATACCCGGAGGATATCCGGGATTATCGGGCCTCGCTGATACCGGTGAGGCCTTTTTGTCATCTTATTATGTTGGCATGGCCTTTGGGTGAAACATAGGGGAGTGAGAAGTGGAATGGGACAGGTAGTAGCGATTGTGCCAGCAGCAGGAAAAGGGGTGCGGATGGGGTTAAAGGGCGGGAAACAGTTTGTTAATTTGGCGGGGAAGCCAGCCCTTGCCCACACCTTGTCGGCTTTAGAAGCTTCAAGAGAGATCGATGCTATCATTGTGGTCACGGCAGCGGACCAGGTAACTCGCTGTTGGCAGCTTATCAACGAGTATACCCTTGGCAAAGTGCAATCAGTGGTCCCGGGCGGGGACAGTCGGCAAGAATCGGTTTGGATAGGGCTGCAGCGTGTTCCTGATGATACGGAAATAGTTGTAGTCCATGACGGGGCGAGGCCGTTAGTTGAGACAGAGCTGGTGAACAGAGCCATAGAAGCGGCCCGGATCCACAAAGCAGTCGGTGTAGCGGTACCAGTCAAAGATACAATCAAGGTGCGTGATACGGCGGGTTTTGTTGTTTCTACGCCACCTCGCAGTACCCTCTGGGCCATGCAGACCCCCCAGGCCTTTCAATATGACATCCTCTATGAAGCCCACTCAAAGTCTATAGCTGAAGGGGTGGCCGGGACCGATGACTGCATGCTTGTGGAGGCCTTAGGCTGCAAAGTATTGCTCATCGAGGGCTCATACAGAAATCTGAAGCTGACCACCAGAGAGGACTTGGCACTGGCTAATGCCTTATTGGCCGATGGTGAGCCAGAACCGGCCTTGCAATCCCAGGACCACTTACCAACAGTTCGGGTGGGCTGGGGCTATGATGTACACCGGTTGGTGGAAGGGCGGCCTTTGATCTTAGGTGGTATAGATATCCCCTACACAAAGGGGCTCTTGGGCCATTCCGATGCCGACGTTTTGGTGCATGCCATTATGGATGCCCTTCTGGGGGCAGCAGCTTTGGGAGACATCGGTTCGCATTTTCCCGATACCGACCCCCGCTGGGAGGGAGCCAACAGCATGGACCTGCTCAAGCAGGTAAGCCAGCTTTTGGCCAAGCATCTTTCAGGGGGGGAGCCTGCTATTAGCAGCATTGATTCTGTGATTATGGCTCAGCGTCCCAGACTGGCCCCGTATATCCCCCAGATGCGATTGAACATAGCCCAAGTGTTGGGACTATCTCTTGATCAGGTTAGCATTAAGGCTACTACTACCGAGGGACTAGGTCCTGTAGGGCAAGGAGAGGGGATTGTCGCCCAGGCAGTTGTCACCTTGCTTACTTGATCGGCTCAAAAAATACCCATCAAGGAAACTCTCTTGCATGGATACCCTCCTTTTGACCCATACTATACACACATGGCAGTAGATGGGTAAAGAGGAGGGTTTTTGCAAATGCGGACCATTGTCGTTTTCAGTATTATCTTGGGACTAGCGTTGTGTGCAGGGGAAGTGATCCGTCATCCCTGGTATTCAGTGGAAAACGTCGTCATGGCTGGTGAGGGTGTAGGTGCTCGGCAGGCTCGCATCGGCGGTCGCGATGTGGGTGAGGTCGTAATTCATCGCCGGGTTGTGCTTCGGATCAGAACTAGTGCCGGGGGCTTAAAGCCCTTCGATCGGGCTGTTTTGATCGCCCACCGCTTAGCAGATTACTTGGCAAAAGGATACGCGCCCGATGGGATTTTCCCCGACGCATACCAAGGCTTTATTGTCGTCAGCTGGCAAGGAAACCTTGTTGTAACAGTGGATGCTGCCCATGCAGGCCTCAACAATACCAATGAGTATCAGTTGGCGAAGGTATGGGCAAACAACATGCGGCGAGCGTTGGATGCTTCTCCTGTTCCCCGGGAACAGGTCTTGGAAGGAGACTCCCAGGAGGTGGTAACTGCTTTCTGTGTGGCCTCATGGTATGGTGAGCCCTTCCATGGGCGACCTACAGCCAATGGTGAGACCTTTGATCGTCATGGCCTAACTGCTGCCCATCGCTATCTACCCTTCGGTACCAAGGTGCGGGTCACCAACTTACACAATGGCAAGAGTGTTGATGTCACTATCAATGATCGTGGACCATATGTATCGGGACGGGCCATTGATTTGTCTAGTGGAGCAGCTGTTGCCATAGGGTTAAAGGAGCAGGGCATAGGCAGTGTCAAGTTAGAGATCGCCAGTCCCAGTGGGAGGGTACTCTGATGTCCTCTATAGGAAAGCGGCTGTCGGCAATAGTATTACTGCTTTTGGTCTTGGCAGTTCTACCGACTAAGGCAATGGGACAAGCAGTTATCACTTGGGGAGCAGACCTTGAGCCCGAGGATAGGGTCAAAGTCATGGAACTGATGGATCTAGCAAATCGAGAGAAACCTGCCCGTGAGTTGGAGGTGACAAATGGGGAAGAACATGCCCTGCTGGGAGCTAGTGTACCTGCATCTTACCTTGGTACTCGGGCTATATCCTCGGCGTATGTACGGCCCCTGCCGGTTGGTCAGGGTTTGCAGGTGACCACCCACAATATCACCTGGGTATCAAGGAGGATGTTTGCCCAGGCGCTTATTACAGCTGGGGTGCGAGATGCAGAGATTATTGCCGTTGCACCCATGGCGGTATCCGGTACTGCCGCCTTGACTGGTGTATTTAAGGCCTTCGAAGCTGCTGCCGATACCGAGCTGGCAGAACCAGGGAAACGCATCGCCGGTGAAGAGCTATACGTAACTAGGGAAGTTGGCAAAAGGGTGGGAGAGAAGCAGGCCAGCCGCCTGGTAGAGAGGGTCAAGGAAGAAGTTATTCGCAAGAACATCACTGACAGAACCACCATTGTAGAGCTGATCAGACAGGTAGAGATGGAGATGGATCTTAAATTGTCTCCCGGTGATGTGGAAAAGCTAGCCGACCTGATGACTAAGCTCAGTGGGTTAGGATTAACCATTGAAGATCTGCAAATACAGCTAGAGAAAATGTCAGATCAGATGGATGGGCTCATGGGGGCTGAGACAGGGCTCAAGAGTACCGTCACCTCGTGGCTTCAGCGTTTACTGGATCTTATAGCTCGCCTCATAGATCAGTTCTTGGCATTTGTCGCAGGTGCCCGGGCCTAGTATCGGATCAAGAGGTCTGCCAAAAGAGCGGCCATGCCGGCAGCCACCAGTGGCCCTACCGGGATCCCCTTAAAGAAAGTGGCACCGATTATAGTACCGAGCACTAAGCCGGTGATGCTCTCTGGGTGGGTGTCCAACAGCTTCAGGCCTCTGGCTCCTAGATAAGCTCCGGCGATTCCGCCGACAATGGCAGCTGCGCCCTGGGGTCTTGTAATGGTGCCTCGTATGTCTTCAATGGTTATCCGGCCTCTGGCTAAAGGAGTCAAAATGGAAAGGACTAATAGCGTCAGACCTACTCTTAGGCCTGGCCCCTCCAAGTACGGTAAAACGCCTTCCAGACCTAGGAGGCGAAGCAGCAGGAGGAAGGCCGAAGAGATGGAGACCAGATGGTTGGAGCCGAGTATTCCTAGAAAGAGCAATGCCAACAGGCAAAGATCGTGGAACATGAGCATCACCCCTTCCAGCATATTCTGTCTCTACTCCAATAATGCGTGGGATAAGACGAGCAATACAAAAGGAGTGGCTGGGCTAGCATAAGCAAGATCAGCCGCTCCTTCTGTGGATAATTGTTGTTACCACTTTGCCACGGCCTATCCGCAACCAGAAAGCAAGTGGTAGAGAAGAACAGTTCTATCCGAGAACTGCGTTAACCATGATGAACGTCACTATTGAGACTACGGTTTCTACACCTAATCCAACAATGAAAGGTTTCATACCTGCTTTCATGCGGGACCTCTGAAGGGAAATCCCTACTCCGGCAAAGGTCAACAGGAATGCCCAGTTGGACATGTTCACCAGGATCTTCGTCTGCATTGGGTTGAAGAGACCTGCGGTTTTCAGGGCAGACAGCAGCAGAAATCCTAAGACGAACTTAGGGAAACGAGCCCAAAGAAAGGCCCAGCGATTATCGATTTGCTTGGTCAGTCCTCGGTTGGCATGGAGCAGCGCAAACAGCAGAATCACGAAGCCCATGAGGGCGTTGCGGGAAAGCTTTACTACTGTGGCCACTTCAGCTGCCTGCTCGGAAAAGGCCATGCCAGTTGCAATGGCCTCCGCCGTATTATCTATGGAAAGACCCGTCCAGAAACCAAACATTTCAGAGGACATATTGGTCAGATGACCAATCAAGGGATAGACAGCTAGCATGATGGCGCCAAAGATAAGAATGGTTGCAATGGCATAACTAGCATCTTCTTCCTTGGCATTGATGGCACCTGTAGCCCCGATAATGGCTGAGACACCACATATGCCGACCCCAACGCCGATGAGACTTCCTAATTCCTCGGAAAGACCCGCCGCCTTGGCTAGCAAACGGGCTACGACGATGGCTAGGCAGATCTCAGCGATCACCAAGGTGATGCCTGCAGCGCCAATATCGACGACATTAGACATGGCGAACTTGGCACCCATCAACACTATTCCGACCTTGAGCCAGAACTCATAGGTACGGATCCCCGGTGCAAACACTCGGGGTATTGGTATAGTGTTAGATACCAGAGCACCAAACGCAATGGCAAACAACACATACTCCATGTGGGGAACATGAGCGGCAGCGAGCTTCCCCAGACTGCCGATGGCAAACAACAATGCAATACCGGGAATCAATCTTAATCCTTGCTGGAACGGGGCTAGGTAAGCGCTTTGCAGCGTCCAGCCCCCGGTTATGTGTTCACCGGGTTGACCCATACCACATTACCTCCTGTATTTCCTTTTCCCCATCACCAGGGGATCGATGTAAGAATGTGTGCCTTCACCAGGGCCGCCAAGGCTAGGGCCGTAGCCACTGAGAGCCAATCAAGGGATACTCGCCACTTGGGCATGGGTTGTCACCTCCTGAACGCTGAGCCTGAATGTATCGGATCTCATCCCGAGACGGGTTGCCTCCAACGCCAACACGTCAGTGGGTTGAACATTCCCCAAGTTGGCATTGGGGCCGAGCGTTATGAGCAGCTTCTGCTGTTGCGATACTTGGGGTGCCTCCCACATGATACTGTCTTGGCGAGTGACACCATTGAGTATTGAGCGAAGAATATCAAAGCGAATATTGCCTGCGATGTCGTAGATGCCGATGCCTTTGCCTGATTCTCTGGCTTCTACTATGACTCGGTAGGCACCAGTGGCAAGATCATCCTCAATCTGGTGAGCAATGGACTTGGGATCAAACAGAGCACCATTGTCCTTCTTGCCTACCTCAGTCAAGACACCTAAGCCAAGGGTTTGAGCTTCACTAATAAGCTGCCTGCGGAGCGCAGGGTCCATATCAATGGTGCCTGAGGAGATCTCTACATACGTGAAACCTAGCTCCTGTACCAAAGATAGAAGGGCTGAGCCTTGGTTTTGGTATACTGCGACCTCTAGGAGTGTCCCCCCTGGGTAGATATCGACTCCATAGGATTTCACCAAGGCGATCTTCTTGAGCAATTGTTCAGTAGGATACAAAGGGGCAGTACCAAAGCCTAGCTTGATAAAGTCAACATGATCGGCATTTACCGATAGCCATTGCTCTGTAGTGACCAAATCCAAGCCCTTGTCAATAACCATGGTTAGGCCATCAATGCGGGGTTTTGGCTGTCGCCCAGGCCAAGGGGGTGTCAGATACTTACCCCAGGGATTGTGCAGTTGATAGTTCACCCAGCATCCCTCCAAGTAGATAATTCTCTTTACCATATGCGAGCTAGATCCTAGGGGTCACTCGTTGACATTGACAGTAAGAGATGGATATGATCTAGTCAAAGCAAATTGTGGGTTTTTGGGAGAGACTATGTTAGGATGGTAGATAGAATGCTTGCGGCGATGCCGTGGAAAAGGGGAAAAAGATCATGCCCATTCACATCTATAACACGTTGACTCGGAAGAAGGAGCCCTTTGTGCCCCGGGATCCAGGACGTGTGTCTATTTACGTTTGCGGTATTACACCCTACGATCAAAGCCACCTGGGGCATGCGGTTCCCTCCATAATCTGGGATGCTATTAGGCGGTTTCTAGAATACCAGGGCTATACTGTTCATTTGGTGCAAAACTTCACCGATGTAGACGATAAGGTCATCAGGCGAGCTCAAGAGACAGGGGAGAACGCCTTAGATGTATCACGCCGCTACGCCCAGGAATATTTGGAAACTATGGATGCTTTAGGTGTAAAGCGGGCTGATGTGTATCCGAGGGTAAGCCAGGAAATACCCGCCATCATCTCTTTGGTGGAGGGCTTGCTTGAAAAACGTCATGCATATGAGGTAGATGGTGACATCTACTTCGATGTCAGCTCTTATCCGGCATACGGCCAGTTATCGGGGCAGCTCCTGGAAGAGCTGGAGACCGGCACCCGCTTGGCAGTAGACGAGCGCAAACGCAATGCTATGGATTTCGCTCTTTGGAAGAGCGCCAAACCAGGGGAGCCGGCTTGGGACAGCCCTTGGGGGAAGGGTAGACCCGGATGGCACATAGAGTGCTCTGCCATGGCCCTAAAATACCTTGGTAATCACCTGGACTTGCATGGGGGGGGAGTTGATCTTGTATTTCCTCACCATGAAAATGAAATAGCTCAATCTGAGGCTTATACTGGAGAACCTCCCTTTGTGCGTTGCTGGGTGCACAATGGCCTGCTTCAGGTGAAAGATGAGAAAATGTCCAAGTCCTTGGGTAATTACACACCCTTAAGTGAACTACTAAAGGAATACTCTGCGGCGGCCATTCGTTTTTACGTGCTGTCAAGCCATTATCGCAGTCCTTTACAGTTTAGTGAAGAGAAGTTGGCAGAAGCACGGCGAGGCTGGGAGAGGCTGTCAGCGGCCGTTACTAATTTACAGCAGCTAGTTCAAGCATTGAAGGATCTGCCGGAAACCGACGGAACCGATGAAAAGGTACCAGGTCTTCGGGAGCTAGCGGAGGCAGTTCGGTTCAGCCGTGGGAAATTCATTGCCTCCATGGAAGATGACTTCAATACTGCCTCGGGGATAGCTGCTTTGTTTGAGTTGGCAAGAAGCGTCAATACCTTTGCGGATCAAATGGCCGAGATGGGTGATGCCAAGAAGCAAGAGAGTTTGCCGATTCTTGAGGAAGCCCTTGCTGTTTTCTTGGAGTTAGGGGGCGATATCTTAGGGATTATCGAACCAGGATTGCCCGGCGCTGACTCCAGTGAGCTGGTAGAAGGACTAATGGATATTTTGATAACGGTACGGAAGCGAGCTAGGGAGCAAAAAGATTGGACTACTGCTGATTTCATAAGAGATGAACTATCTAGTCTGGGCGTGGTACTGGAGGACTCGCCCCTAGGAACTCGCTGGAAACTCTGAGGTGTAAATTGATGGAACCAAATGGAGAAAACCAATTAACCGCAGCTACCCTGCTTTTTGGCACAGTACGTCCAGGAGAAGGGTTAGGTGTGGTAGAATTACAGGGACTGCCTCCTTTAGTATTGGCCTATATCGGCGATGCCGTATATGAGCTATGGATCCGTCTGCAGCTTGTCCAGGGGGGTTCCCGCCGGGTCCACAACCTACATGAGGAGGCTGTGAGCTGGGTTAATGCTAAAAGCCAAGCCCGGATTCTTGAGATCTGGGAGCCGGTTTTGACCCCGGAGGAAGTAGCCATCGTTAAGCGAGGGCGAAACACCAAAAGTAGTGTACCTCGGGGAGCAAGAATGATTGACTATCGTCTCAGCACAGGCTTGGAGGCCCTAATTGGCTATCTGTACTTGGCGGGTCAGTGGAAGCGACTGGAATCGCTTCTAGAGCTAGCTGCCGAGCATGGGCAGCTTTGATGATCCTGATGAGACACCTCTCGAAGAGGAGTGTTAACTGTGGAACAGATTGAGGGCAGAAATCCAGTTCGGGAAGCCCTTAAGGCGGGAGTTAAGTTGGACAAGCTCGTCGTGGCTAAGGGGTCAGAACGGAGTCTCCAGGAGATACTGGATTTAGCAGCGAATGCGGATATTCCCATTCAATGGCAAGATAGACAATGGCTCGATAGAAAGAGCAAGACCCGTGCTCACCAGGGAGTCATAGCATGGAGGCAGCCCGTTGGCTATATAGAACTGCCTGATTTGATTGCCAGAGCCTTCGAGGGCTCAAAGCAACCCTTACTAGTTGTGCTCGATGGCATACAAGATCCGCACAATCTTGGCTCAATACTGCGAACAGCGGAAGCGGTAGGTGCTTCAGGGGTGGTGATACCCAAGCGGCGAGCGGTGGGATTAACTGCTACAGTGGCCAAAGTCTCCGCGGGCGCCATTGAATACGTCCCGGTCGCCCAAGTGACTAATTTGTCTCAGACTATTACTACATTGCAGGAAGCTGGTTTTTGGGTTGTGGGAGCGGATATGGAAGGTGAAGCACTACACTATGAAGCCGATCTCACCGGTCCTATGGCCCTGGTGGTGGGCGGCGAAGGGCAAGGTTTGGCTCGTCTGACTAAGGACCGCTGTGATTTTCTTGTACGCCTTCCGATGTACGGACAGATCAATTCGCTGAATGCAGCTGTTGCTGCAGCAGTCTTGATGTACGAAATCACGAGGCAAAAGGCAGTGCAGGACAAGATCCTATAGGGGACCTTGGCCATACGAGCATCGGCGTGCGCTGCAATCTGCTTTCTTGACGCTCCTGATGTGCTATTGTATAATGGCTTTGTGCATGGCAATGGACAAGCTGAGCCCCTTGGCGGACAGTTGCGATGTTGTGACTAGTCAATCTACCACCGGCTATACCGGTATGGGGAGCTAGATGTGGGTCCGTTCTGTCAACAGGGAAGTGAAGACAGTCTCTGTCAGGCAAAATCGACCGGGTGGAGGCGATATGGTTGAGTAGTCAGGCGCAGAGAAAGCTATACGAGGATTATGTCGGCCTCGAAGATGAGCAACTAGTAGAGCTTGTTCGTGGGGGCGATGAGATTGCGCTAGAGTACATGATTAGTAAGTACAAGAATTTCGTGAGGGCCAAGGCCCGTTCTTATTTTCTCATTGGCGCTGATAGAGAAGATATCATTCAAGAAGGAATGATTGGTTTATACAAGGCCATACGGGATTTCCGGCCAGAGAAGCTAGCCTCCTTTCGAGCCTTCGCCGAGCTATGTATTACCAGGCAGATTATTACCGCCATCAAAACGGCTACACGCCAGAAGCATATTCCTCTCAATTCCTATGTATCATTAAATAAGCCCATATATGATGAGGAATCTGATCGGACTCTGTTGGATGTTCTTTCTGGGACAAAGGTTACTGATCCCGAAGAGTTGGTGATTAGTCGGGAAGAGTTTATCCACATAGAGCAGAAGATGGGAGAGTTCTTGAGTGATCTAGAATGGAAAGTCCTCATGTTCTACCTTGAAGGGAAGTCCTATCAAGAGATCGCCGATGGTTTGGATAGACATGTGAAATCTGTTGACAACGCATTGCAGAGAGTCAAACGTAAGCTAGAGAGGTACCTGCAAAAGCGCGATGAAAAAGCTACAGGCTAGATTCCATACCAACCTTTGACTATGTATCCGCCATAGGGAATGCTTGTATTAGTTCGCATATATTGCTAGATAACTGGGGATGCCTAGAACAGTTAGCCCATCGCACTCGGCTTTGCGCGATATTGACAGTCCCTAGCTTATGTGGTAGATTCAAATAGTAATTGATCAGGGCTGGAGGTGTGACCGGATGCGGGTAGGGATTACGCTGGAGTGTGTCCAGTGCAAGAACCGGAACTACCGTAGCAATAAGAACCGGAGAAATGATCCGGATCGATTGGAATTGAAGAAGTATTGCAAGTTTTGCAGAGAGCATACTGCCCATAGAGAGACACGTTAGGCTGTTTTTCCAACTCGGCGGGCAAGAGCGGTTTGACCCCGGACTATCCTGTCACGCCCCGTGTAAGGAAGTGAATCAGATGGCAGCACCTGCTAAAAGCGCAAGTAGGCCCATTACCGAGCGGATCGGCCGGTTTCTCAAGGAAGTTCGCGCAGAGCTGCGGAAAGTAGTGTGGCCAAATCGAAAGGAATTGACCACCTATACAATAGTCGTGATTGTGACAGTAGCTATAGTATCGGTGTTTATTAGTATAGTAGATATTGGGTTTGGTCAACTCCTCTACCTACTCCGAAGACTAAGGGGGTGAGGGAGCCGGTGTGAATATCACCAGCGCTCCCCTTATTATCATGGATGATATCCAGGCTCAGGATGCCCAGTGGTATGTTATTCATACTTACTCGGGCTATGAGAATAAAGTCAAAACTAATCTAGAGCGCCGGGTAGAATCTATGGCCATGGAGGACAAAATATTCGCGGTGCTAGTTCCTACCGAAGAAGAGATTGACTTCAAGGACGGGAAAAAGAAGCTCGTGAAGAAGAAGATCTTCCCTGGTTATGTTCTGGTGCAGATGCAGATGAGCGACGACTCCTGGTATGTCGTACGTAATACCCCTGGAGTTACAGGATTTGTCGGTTCAGGCAGCAAACCGATCCCACTCATGGACGACGAAATGCACTCTATCCGGCAGCAAATGGGGTTAGAAGAGCAAAGACCCAGGATTGCCTATTCTGTTGGTGATAACGTCCAGGTTATCGATGGGCCCTTTGTCAATTTTACCGGCACCATCGAAGAAGTGAATCTGGAAAGGGGCAAGCTAAGGGTGATTGTCTCTGTTTTTGGGAGGGACACACCGGTAGAGCTTGGTTTTGAACAAGTAGAAAAGGTGTAGTTCTCCCTGTGTGAAGGAGGTGGATAGATTGGCGAAGAAAGTAGCCGCCCTTGTCAAGTTGCAGGTTCCTGCAGGCAAGGCTAACCCAGCGCCACCGGTAGGACCGGCGCTAGGTCAACATGGTGTTAATATTATGGAGTTCTGCAAGACTTTTAATGAACGGACAGCTAATCAGGCTGGTATGATTATTCCTGTTGAGATTACCGTTTATGAGGACCGTTCCTTTACTTTTGTGACCAAGACCCCACCGGCATCAATTCTGCTAAAGAAGGCCATTGGTCTGGAAAGGGCTTCGGGGACGCCTAACCTCCAGAAGGTGGGTAAAGTTACGAAGGAACAGATAAGAGAGATTGCAGAATTGAAAATGCCCGATCTCAATGCCAATGATATTGAGGCAGCTATGCGCATGGTGGAGGGCACCGCTCGCAGCATGGGCTTGCTAGTTGAGTGATGCCGTAGGTCATTGTGTGTTTGTGGGAGGAGACTATCCGCTACTACCACAAAGGAGGAAATGTGCGATGTCAAAGAGGGGTAAGAGATACGAAGAGATTGCCAAAGCAGTCGACAGAGAAAAGCTCTACACACCGGCAGAGGCTGTGGAGCTGGTGAAGAAGATGGCCACTGCCAAATTCGATGAGACCATAGAAGTAGCTATGAAGTTGGGTGTCGATCCACGGCACGCGGATCAGCAAGTTCGGGGCACAGTGGTGCTACCCAACGGAACAGGTAAGAGTGTGCGTGTAGCAGTTTTTGCTAAGGGCGAACACGCTCAAGAGGCAGAAGCCGCCGGAGCCGATATCGTCGGTGCAGAAGATCTGGTGGAGAAGGTGCAGAACGGGTTCTTGGATTTCGATGTATCGGTGGCAACACCGGACATGATGGGAATGGTCGGGCGCCTAGGTCGTGTCTTAGGCCCTAGAGGATTAATGCCGAACCCCAAGGCCGGTACTGTGACTTTTGAGGTGGGTAAGGCCGTGGAGGAGCTTAAGGCCGGGAAGATCGAGTATAGAGTAGACCGAGCCGCGGGTATGCATGTGCCCATAGGTAAGGCATCCTTTAGTTCTCGGGCCCTGTTGGGGAATCTTAGGGCGTTGCTGGACGCAGTGCTCAAGGCTCGTCCGGCTGCAGCCAAAGGCCAGTATCTGCGGAAGGTAGCTATTTCATCTACTATGGGTCCCGGAGTCAAGATTAGCCCTCAGGAAGTCGTCAGTATACTGACGGAAAAGGAGTAGCTATTGCCAAGGTAGCTTGGGGCTTGGGCTTGACCCTAGATGACGGTTATGCTATACTCACCGTGATACCTTTGAAAAATGAATAGCAAGAACTCAGCCAAAGACAGTCGGTGTCTTGTACAAGACTTAAGGGGAAGTCCCGCCAACCGAGGCTAGAGGTAAAGCAACGTGCGATTTTCTGCATGGATGTATAGGCCCTCTAGACTTATGTCTGCGGGGTCTTTTTTGTTGGTGATAGGTACACGGACGGAGGTGAAATGATGGCAAGACCAGAGAAGGTTGCTTTAGTAGAGGAGCTTAAAGATAAGCTTAGTCGCGCTCAATCGGTAATACTCACAGATTACCGTGGTCTCGACGTAGGTGAGCTGACGGAACTGCGCAGGCAGTTGTGGGAGGCCGGTGTAGAATACAAGGTGGCCAAGAACACCTTGACAAACATTGCAGCCCAAGAGACAAATTTATCTGAGCTAGAGCAGTACCTGAAAGGGCCCACCGCCATAGCCTTTGGCTATGATGAGCCAGTATCGGCTGCCAAGGTCATCAGCGAGTTTGCCCGAATCCATAAGGATTTGGAGATAAAGGGCGGGGTCTTGGAGGGCATGGTTATTGATGTGGCGCAGATTCAAGCTCTAGCTGATTTGCCATCCAGGGAAGAACTCTTGGCCATGGTGGCCAGAGCGATGCAGGGTCCCATCAGTGGCTTGGCTAATGTGCTGCAGGGCACTATTCGGAGTTTGGCATATGCACTTGAAGCAGTACGTCAGCAGAAAGAAGCTGCTGGTGCCTAGAGATCTCAACAAGCGATGTGTGATGGGCGAACTACTACAGGTGGTTAGCCACGGATTTAGATAAGGAGGCAATGAAGATGACTAAAGAGCAAATACTAGAAGCTATTGAGAATATGACAGTATTGGAACTATCGGAGTTAGTTGAGGCTATTGAAGAGAGATTTGGTGTTTCTGCAGCGGCTCCTGTAGCTATGGCAGCTATGCCTGGCGCACCAGCGGCAGCAGAGGAAGCAGAGCAGACCGAGTTTGACGTGATCCTGACTGGCCCTGGCGACAAAAAGATCCAGGTAATCAAGGTTGTCCGAGAGATCACTGGTCTTGGCTTGAAGGAAGCTAAGGCATTAGTCGATGAAGCTCCTAAGGCTGTCAAAGAGGGAGTCTCCAAGGAAGAGGCCGAAGAGGTCAAGTCTAAGCTGGAAGAGGTCGGCGGTATCGTAGAACTGAAGTAATAGTCTTAAAGCAAGGGCTAGAAAGTAGGTCTCTACCTACAAGAACTACCATGATAGAGGGGCGAGGGTTAACTGACATCGCCCCGTTTTTTGATTACCATGGTGGGTGCTACTGACTGGATAGCTAATCTTAGAACTAATCATCCCCATTGCAGATATTGCTGGAGCGCCCTTGACAGAGCTATGGAAGGCGTGGTAAAATCATTTAGTGTTATAGTAGGTGTATTATGCCATAAAGTAGGATCAGGCAGGGGCAGCGGTTCGAGAATTTGAGATCTGATGCATATTCCCAAAGAAAAAGACGAATGCTAAAAGGTGTGCTTTGCAGTCCATAGGCAAAGCTCGAAAGAAAAACTAGGGAGAGGTCTGTGCAAGTGTTGGCATAGATACCGGTCTCCCATTTCTTGCTGTAGGGGTTTGCCTATGGGTATGGTGCCCCTGGTTCGGTGATGGGAACGGAGAACCTGAAGGAGAGGTGAGCACTTTGGCCGCGGTTGCACAAGTGGGTGAAAAGCAGCAGCGCATTAGTTTCGGCAGAATCAAAGAAGTGCTTGACATGCCAAACCTCATTGACATCCAGCGTACATCGTACGAGTGGTTTCTCAATGAGGGACTGCTGGAAATGTTCGAAGACATTTCCCCTATTGAAGACTTTACCGGGAACTTGGTGCTGGAATTCATTGATCACGCTCTAGGAGAGCCTAAGTACTCTGTTGAGGAATGCAAAGATAGGGACGTTACCTATGCCGCTCCCCTGAAAGTGCGAGCCCGACTCATTAACAAAGAGACAGGTGAGGTAAAGGAACAGGAAGTCTTTATGGGGGATTTCCCCCTGATGACAGAACAAGGAACCTTCATTATTAATGGAGCGGAACGAGTTATCGTCAGCCAGCTGGTCCGATCCCCCGGAGTCTACTATGGAAAAGAGATAGATGCCAGCGGGAAATATCTTTACACTGCCAGTATTATTCCCAACAGGGGGGCTTGGCTGGAGTTTGAAACCGATGGCAATGATGTTATCTATGTACGCGTTGATCGCACCCGCAAATTACCGGTGACGGTGCTTTTGCGTGCCATTGGATATGGCACCAACGCCCAGCTCACCGAACTATATAATGATACCCCGGCACTTGCTCCTACCCTGGACAAGGATACAACTGCGTCAGAAGGTGAGGGGCTAGTTGAGATCTACAAAAGACTACGACCGGGAGAGCCTCCGACGGAGGAATCTGCCAGGAATTTGTTTGAGACATTGTTTTACGACCGAAAGCGCTATGATCTGGCTGCTGTAGGTCGCTATAAGATCAACAAGAAATTGCGTATTACTGAGCGCATAACCGGAAGGATTGCCACTAGACCGGTGGTACATCCTGAAACGGGAGAGATCCTGGTTGATGCCGGCGATCGGATTGAACGGCGTGTAGCTGAGCAGGTGGCCATGGCCGGCATTAATGAAGTATATACGAAGGGCAGAGATGAAGAAGAGATTAAGATCATTGGCAATGGCCAGCCCGGCGGCGAAGCGCGGGCAATCACGGCGCAAGATATTGTGGCTATCGTAGGCTATCTTCTCAATCTCATGTCTGGTGTAGGTGCTACTGATGACATTGATCACCTTGGCAACCGAAGATTGAAAGCTGTGGGCGAGCTTTTGCAAAATCAATTTCGCATTGGCCTGTCCCGCATGGAGCGGGTGGTTCGGGAGCGTATGACTATCCAAGATGTGGATATTATCACGCCCCAGGCTTTGATTAATATCCGCCCCGTCGTAGCAGCTATTAAAGAGTTTTTTGGCAGCAGTCAGTTGTCCCAGTTTATGGATCAGACGAATCCATTGGCAGAGCTGACCCATAAACGGCGCCTATCTGCTTTAGGACCAGGCGGTCTCAGCCGAGAAAGGGCTGGTTTTGAAGTCAGGGACGTGCATCATTCTCACTATGGTCGTATGTGTCCTATTGAGACACCGGAAGGACCTAATATCGGTCTTATCGGTTCTTTATGCACCTATGCCCGGGTAAATGAGTACGGATTCATGGAGACTCCTTATCGGCGGGTAGAGGATGGCAGAGTCACCGATGAAGTGCAGTATCTTACTGCAGACGAAGAGGACAACTATGTTGTGGCCCAAGCTAACGAGCTGCTGGATGAGGATGGGCGTTTCATACATCCTAGGGTTACAGTTCGGTATATGGATAGGATCCTTTTAGTCCCCGCTGAACAGGTGGACTTCATGGACGTGTCTCCTAAGCAGCTTGTCAGCGTGGCTACTGCCTTAATTCCGTTTCTCGAAAATGACGATGCTTCCCGAGCATTGATGGGATCAAACATGCAGCGTCAGGCAGTTCCGCTCTTGCGCACTGAAGCAGCTCTAGTCGGTACAGGTATGGAGGTCAAGACAGCTTTAGACTCCGGTGTATTGGTTATTGCCAAGGACGGGGGAGTTGTGGAGCGGGTATGCGCCAATGAGATAGTGATTCGCAATGACAAAGGCGGCCGCGATACCTATTCTCTTATGAAATTCGAGCGATCCAATCAGGGGACATGTATCAATCAGCGGCCGCTTGTCAAGAAAGGTCAGCGGGTAAACGCTGGCGATGTGATTGCTGACGGTCCTTCCACAGACAAAGGCGAACTGGCCTTGGGGCGTAATGTGCTGGTGGCATTTATACCTTGGGAAGGCTATAACTATGAAGATGCGATCTTGATCAACGAAAATTTGGTGAAGCATGATATCTTTACTTCCATCCACATAGAAGAGTACGAGGCCCAAGCCCGTGATACCAAGCTGGGCTCTGAGGAGATTACCCGAGATATTCCCAACGTTGGTGAAGATGTGCTGAAGGATTTGGATTCTCGGGGTATTATCCGTATTGGGGCTGAAGTCCAACCAGGAGATATTTTGGTGGGCAAGGTCACGCCTAAAGGCGAGACAGAACTGACAGCTGAGGAACGCTTACTTCGAGCTATTTTCGGTGAAAAGGCCAGAGAAGTAAGGGACACTTCACTGAGGGTACCCCACGGTGAAGGTGGTACCGTAGTGGACGTCAAGGTTTTTTCCCGGGAAAATGGTGATGAATTGTCTCCCGGTGTCAATCGGTTGGTGCGAGTCTATATCGCCCAGAAACGCAAGATCTCTGAGGGTGACAAGATGGCTGGGCGCCACGGCAATAAGGGAGTTATTGCCCGCATAATGCCGGAGGAAGACATGCCGTTCTTACCCGATGGGAGAGCGGTAGATATTGTACTCAATCCATTAGGGGTGCCTTCCCGCATGAACATTGGGCAGGTGCTGGAGACACACTTGGGCTGGGCTGCAGCGACTTTGGGATACCGAGTCTCTACACCAGTTTTTGATGGTGCCCGAGAGGAAGACATTGTGGGC
>JAAYRF010000284.1 GCA_012518905.1 Bacillota bacterium
GCGAAGGCATTACGGCTATGCCGGATCTGATCAAGCCCAATGAAGTGGAGGCTAGTGAGCTATTAGGTTTTCCTGTCGAAGATGAAAAGGGGGCCATCGCCGCGGTAGAAGAGTTGACGAGTCGAGGTATTGATTATGTGCTCTTGACACTTGGCAAAGATGGAGCGGTTATCGGGCACGGAGGCCGGATGTGGCGGGCTCTTACCCCGAAGGTGCGGGTAGAGAGCACAGTCGGGTGCGGGGACAGTGCCATCGCCGGCATGCTCCACGGCCTAATGAAGGAAGAAGGTATCGAAGAAGCTATCCGCTGGGCGATAGCTACCGGTGCTGCTGCCGCCGGTACTCGGGGGACAACACCGCCAAAGCTCGCTGTTGTAACTAAATTACTTTCCGAAGTCAAACTCCAGCGGATATAGATATATATAGGGGAGGCTCCTTGGGGGAGGGATGTACTATGGATGAGAGCCTTAGAGCCATGGTAATGCTCAAACGCTTACCCCTTTGGCAAGGTCTAGCGGAAGAAGAGTTGCTAGAGGTCGCTCAGCTCATGGAATGGGTGCAATTATCGAGTGGTGAGCGCATAGACTTGCAGGGGGAGACAGGAGAGGCCCTATTCATGGTGGCCGAGGGCATGGTAAAGCTTTCGGAGCAAAGTCGAGCCGGTGAGGTTACCTTAGGGATTTTTGGAGAAGGTTCGTGGCTAGATGAGTTGGCCTTATTTACACAGGTCTATGGCCTTCACCGGCTGGAAGTCCTCATCCCCACCGATATCCTCAGGCTAGATAAGATGAGGCTTGCCGAATACCTGGAGTCTAGACCCCGGGTGGGATGGCAGATCCTGCAAAATGTAGCTAGCCTTGCTTCCGCAAGGAGGCCCATCTCAAAGCTGTGTAGGCAAACGCTGGATGTGCGCCTGGCCCGATATCTGGTAGGCCTAGCCCAATACCGGGGGATCATCAGCCCTGGTGGTGTGATTATCGATTACCCCCTGCAAGTTGCCGATATCCAGATGGCCACCGGCGCTAGGGAAGGGGATATGGTACAAGCACTCCGATCCTTAGTTGCCCGAGATATCTTGGATCTGACGGAGCGCGTAGTGATTACCAGCCTTGATCAGTTGGAGGCACTGGCATATGGACAAGGAGGGCCTGGTTCCCTTTGACATCGCTTTGATTCTGACATAGAATAGGGATGTAAAGCCTAATAACTGGTAGAGTAGGTGCTGTGCGTTAAGTGCTATGGGATGGGAAGTCGCCCATGGACGAAAGACCCCAAGGTAGGTCTGCGGTACAGTATCGCATCCGCTACCACTTCGATCAGCTGGATACCTTCCGGCTTCGGTGTGGTACGCGCTCACCGAAGAAGGGAGGTATTGTTGTGCGCGTTGCTACCAAAAGGATGACAACCATTGGGCTTTTGGTCGGTATCAGCGTAGTCTTGACCCGGTTCTTGGGTGTCGTAGTACCCTTCGCTGGGATTCAGGCCCTTAGGATCGGCTTCGGACAGCTACCCATCATGCTAGCCGGTGTAGTCTTGGGCCCCATTGCCGGAGCCATCACAGGGGCTTTGGCCGATGTGATTGGCGGTATCTTGTTTCCTATCGGCCCGTATTTTCCAGGATTCACTTTGAGTGCTGCAATGTGGGGCATGCTGCCGCCGCTTCTTCTAAGACTTTTTCGCCGAGAGTCTTCAGAGGGCAGTTTTTGGCCGACACTTGTCGCTGTGTTCTTAACTAGTATGGTTGTATCTGGATTGAACACTTTGTGGCTATCGATTCTGTCCCACAAGGCCATTTGGGCGCTCCTGCCTACTCGGTTAGTTGCGAGTATGCTGCAGGCTCCGCTACATGCCCTTCTCTTGCATTACAGCGTAAAGGGCTATGAGGCCTATAAGAATGTGGCGGTTCGGGAAGCTAGATAGGGCAAGGGAAAGACAACTAGAGAGCAAGACACGATGCCGGGCATTTGGGTGCCCGGCATTACATTTTCCGTATGTGGCCCCGTGACTCTTTCCTGCACTTAGCAGATGCGGGGAAAGAGCTCTCCAGAGGGAGCAGGGACTAAGCGCCGTCCGCCGATGGCGGTGTTTAGGACCACGAGAGGCGGCCCGCCATCCATGACGTGGCCGATGGGGGCGGCGTTCTTGCCGAGGGGAGTGTTTTGGAGTGCAGCCAAAACCCTAGGCGATGCTTCTGGGTCTACAGACAAAAGCACCTTGCCCTCGTTGGCTAGATGCAGAGGGTCATACCCCATCATCTCACACCAACTGGCCACCAGATCACTTATGGGAATGCCCTTTTCGTAGAGTTCAATGCCATATCCACTGGCCTTGGCTAGTTCGTTAACGATACCTCCCAGTCCTCCCCGGGTGACATCTCGTGCCCAGTGAATACCGGGGATGGAGTGGAGCTTTCTTAGCATAGGGTAGAGAAATGCACAATCGCTGGTGACAGGGTCTCGCTCAAACCAACCATGTCGGGCCCCTAGGACAGCCAAAGTATGTTCTCCAATGGTACCGGAGAGGATCAGCTCATCACCTGGCCGTATCCTTTGGACATGCCAAGGTTCTTTCACCTCCAGAATACCGAGACCGGCGGTGGTAATTAGGATCTGGGGTGCAGCACCCTTGGATTCAACCACTTTGGTATCACCGGCCACTAGCTGTACACTAAAGACCTTAGCGGCATGCTCCATGGATTCTACCACCCTTTCCAGCGTGGCAGTGGCAGTGCCTGCGGAAATAATAAAGCTGCAAGCCATCCATAGTGGTTTTGCCCCCATGACTGCCAGGTCATTGCCAGTACCGTTGATGGCTAGGATCCCCAGATCGCCACCGGGGAAGAAGGGAGGATCCACCACAAATCCATCGATGGTGAAGGCCAAAGTTGTATCATTACCCAAAGATAGCAGAGCAGCATCGTTATCTGGCTGCAGCCCGAGGTCGCGGAAATGGGGCAGAAATACTTGCTCAAAGAGTCTCAAAGTGGCGCTACCGCCGCTACCATGGGCTAATTGGATTAGTTCTATGCTCATGAACATACTGCAGCGTTGGGCTAGGACCCAGAGAGAAGCTGCAGTTGTCACCTCATCTCTATGCTTCCGTTCTCCCCATGGGCTTAAGGAGTGGAAAGTAATAGTGAGCGGCACAGGTACCTTCCTCCGATACCATACAAGGGCCTAGGGGTCTTGTCGGAGTACACTCTGTGCCAAAGTGGAGGCAGGCCTCTGGTTGCGCCTTCCCCAAGATAACAAGATGGCAAAGGCATTGAGAAGTGCCAAGGCTTGTCAGAGCGTCGGTGGGGGCTGTTACGGCAAACCGCTGCCATCTGCCTATTAGCCTGTAGCCGGTCCCGTCTAGGGTACCTAGGCCCCGCCACCGGGTAGGAGCCGGGGCGAAAGTGCTTCTTACAAGGGATTGGGCAGTAAGGTTGCCCTGGTCTGAGACTGCCCTGGGGTAGGTATTGGCTATTTGGGGAGCTCCTGCACTGATCTGACGGGCTAACTCTGCCAAGCCCATGAGGATATCTACCGGTTCAAAACCGGCGATGGCTGCGGGTATATCGAGCTCCTTAGGGAGAAAGGCGAAGGCATCCTTGCCGGTAATGGTAGCTACGTGCCCTGGGCAAAGCAATCCATCGGGCCTAGTACTGTTAAATAAGTGCCTCAGAGCCGGCAGTAGCTGTTTGAGTAGTAGGGCGACACTGAGATTCCCAAGGCCCAGCCGATGGGCAGACTGTAGGGTGGCCGCTATTGCCGGCACCGTAGTCTCAAAGCCTAGGGCAACCAAAATGACGCGGCGAGATGGCTGGGAAAGGGCGATATCTAGGGCTTTTAAGGGCGAAAGTGCTATCTGGATATCCGTACCTCGACTCCGCAGCTCTGCCAAAGAGGTTGTGCTTCCCGGCACCCGCATGATATCTCCGAAGGTGACCAGGGTGTTTTGCCGCTCTTGTGCCAGATTGATCACCCAGTCGATATCCTCTTGATCAGTGACGCAAACTGGGCAGCCAGGGCCGGCCAGTAAAGAGAGATGCGAGGGCAGGAGAGAATCCAGACCATGGCGACGGTAACTCCAGGTGTGGGTGCCACAGACTTGCATAATCTCGATTTTCTCTTGGACAAGAGTCTCTATAGCATGGACCATCTTGTGCACCAACTGGGGTGAACGATAGGAGGTGAGGATAGGCCAAAGATCCTTCATTGGCCTTCTCCTCCATCCTCCATGAGACCCTGCCATGCTTGGATAATAAAGAGCGCATCATCAGCGCTTATCTTCTCCAATGCGAAACCCATATGGATGAGGATGAAATCACCTACATCGATTGAAGCAAGCAGCCGGATGTCTACTACCTCTTGGCATCCGAAGGCGGTTACCAATGCTTTGTCACCTTTGATGGTATCCACCCTGGCTGGAACAGCAAGGCACACCCCAGACTCCCCCTTCCTGGAGTTTGGCACCGGCGATGATAACCTGGCCAAACCCTATGCATTCATCCCCGGGAGAAAGCTGTCTATGCCAGATGACATCCAACCCCACCTGCCTAAGGAGCATTCTTGTCCAGTGGCAAAGGAGCTGGTTCTGCCAGACCCCTCCACTAAGGGCCACGGTGGATATCCTCAATTCTTGGCAGAAAAACCGGGCCATTTCAGCGGTCGTCTGCGCGATGGTCCGGTGAAAACGGGCAGCAATCTCACCAATACTCATGCCCCTGACCTGCTCATGGACGATGCTCTGAATCAAGGATGTCAGTGGTATGGATATGGGCGGATGCCCATTACCATAGCTGTTGGTATCACTAGGGGCTATTCTGTCTACCTGGTAGGGGCTGATGACATCAAATCCCCTTGCCCTGACAAACTGCCAGGCGGCGTTTTCTAGAAGAATGGCTGCCTGACCCGTATAGCTAGACTCAAAGCATAGACCTA
>JAAYRF010000285.1 GCA_012518905.1 Bacillota bacterium
GTTTACAATCACCGGCTTCGGGGTAAGGCCCACAGTACCGATAGCCCAGAGATTCTCCGCCTGGGTTCGGACAATCTCGTCCCAGATGATGGCCCGTTCTTCCTGCGTGGTTACTGTAGCACTCTTCCGGTACAGATCCATGAGGTACTTGATATTCTCCGGTGGCTCTTCGCCATCCTTGCCATTGGTCATGTACCATCTCGCCCAAAGCGGCGCCCAGCGGGAAGAGACAGCCATGGGAATCATGTGCTTCGGCTGTGACTGCAGAAGATGGTCGCTGACATAGTCTATGTGCCATAGCGTCACATCGTAATCCGCAGAATCGACCCTCACCTGTGCCAAGTTCCGATCAGCTGGCTGGAGCGAGACCTTGATACCAAGCTTAGACCAGTATTCCTGAACAAGCTCAGTGATGGAGGTCTTCTCTAAACCATGTTCACCGGCGTAATAGAGGATGGTGATGCTCAGCTCTTTACCATCGGGACGCAGACGAATGCCCTGGCTGTTCTTCTTCAGACCCATCTCATCGAGGAGTTGATTAGCTTTGGCTAGGTCAAACTCCAGATGCATATTGGCATACTCTTCTTTATAATAGCTAGAGAAAGGTAACAGATTAGCCTGCATGGGTGTTCCTAGTCCAAAGAAAATCGCTTCATTGATTTCGTCTCGATCGATAGCATGGGACAGAGCCTTTCTAAACCGCAGGTCATGGATGATCTCCCGCATTACAGGATCTTGGTGATTGAAGTTGGGGAAATAACCCACAACACCGGCAAGACCCAACTCCCAAGTTAGTACTCGATATCCGCCCTGTTCGGCATTGAGAGTATACACGGGGAAGCTAGCTAAGTCGGTATTGTACCCGGCGAAATCCAGCTCACCCAGGATGGCCTTCATGTTATACACTTCAATGTCTTCCACACGCTCAATGGTGATTCTATCAATGTACGGCAGCTGATTACCTGCGGGATCCACTTTCCAGTAGTATGGATTCCGCTCCAGTACCTTTCCGCTAGGCTGGTTTTGAGCCACCCGATATGCCCGCAAAACTGGCATCTCGGGATGGGTCAACGCAGAGATAGCCGTAGAAAGCTGTCTATCTTGGAATAGCTTCCACCAAGTGTCAAAACCAGCTTCCTTGGCAATCTTCTCCAGTTCTTCTTGGGGTGTATACTTAATATGATACTGCTTTAGATGATGCTTCGGCAGATAAAAAGCACCATGGATCCCGTGCTGATGGGCAATATACATATGGGCCACCGGAAATGGTGCTGCAAAGTCCATCTGCACAGTATAGTCGTCGATCTTAGTCAACTCAACTAACTTACCGCCGGGACACCAAGCTGCCGGTTTCACCGGTGTGAGCTCATCATTGCCCACAACATCCTCGAAATAGAACAAAATATCATCAGCGGTAAAGGGATGTCCGTCAGACCATTTTACGCCTTCCCGGAGTTTCATGGTCAATGTCTTTGCATCGTTGCTGTACTCCCAAGAAGTAGCGAGATTGGGAATAATGGTCTTGTAGTCCCTATCAATGGTAAGCAAAGGCTCGTAGGAGCATAGATTGATACCATCATCCATAGCCTGTGGATTCATATGAATGGTATGGGCTGTTCCCCCATACTTGCCAATGGACTCCACCGGCTCTAGCACCAATGGGTTCTTTGGTAAACGCTCTTCTACCGGAGGTAATTTGCCTTCTTCCACCAGCTCCTTGAGCATTGGTGCTTCGTTATATTGGGCATATACTACACTTTGAGCCAGGCACATAACAACTAGTAACGCTGCGGCAAAAACTGTCCTCTTCTTATGCATAGTGAGCCTCCTTTTATATTCGACTTCTCGGCTAATACTCAGTTAGTTCTGGTAAAACCTCCTCTCCGCTGTATTCTAACAGCACTACAAAACTAGCTTGGTAATGCTGCGTACAAAGCTACGATCATAGCTCATCTGAATAGGATTTACACCTCGAGCTAAAGCAAAGTAATATGACAACAGCTGTATTGGCACAATATCAGCTATGGAGTCGCAGTAGAGATTCTCAAGATCCATTTCTCCCCCAAGCGACTGGATGCGCCCATCGGAAATAAAGCAACCTTTAGCCCCAATTCGCTCAAGGATTTTCACCAAACCCTCCATACGCTCCTTAGCCGTTTCGTCAATGCCCAGCACTATGACAAAGGAGTTTTCAGTCACTGTTGTAAAGGGCCCATGCATGGAATCCTCTACATCGAAATACATTGATGGGATCTTGGCGATTTCCATGATCTTGAGGGCACCTTCCCGCGCGGTGCCGAAGTTGTCATCAGAGCCTATGACAAAGCAAAGATTTGTCTGGGAGTTATTATCTACCAGGTCTTTGATCAAATCCTCACCATCTAGGTAAGATTGAATCCGATGCACAATCTCACCATCTAAACCATGCCCCTCTAGGTACCCGGCAAGTCCAATTAGCACCATCACAGTGGCACTGTATCCTTTAGTCTTTGGACCTACCCGCTCTTCCCCACAGTTCACCAAAACAGTCTGATCCGCAGCCTTACTGATAGGGCTGCCTTTTCCCGCAGTGACAGCAATAGTCCTAGTACCGATGCTCTTCGCTTGCTCCAAAGCTCTTACAGCAGCTAGACTCTGCCCCGATTGGGATATGCCTATGACAA
>JAAYRF010000043.1 GCA_012518905.1 Bacillota bacterium
CTAAGGAACTTGTTCGGTCTCTCAAGGGGACCGTTTAACATATACTCATTGGGAGGTATGATCTTCCTTGAAGGGATGCTTGACCTGCCTGTCACCTACCTAGTGATCTCGCCAGCCATGTATTCCTTTGACACGATGTTGGAGGAGGCTTCTCGGGTCAGCGGAGCATCGAGCCTCTACACTTTGCGCAGGATCACGTTGCCGATACTAAGGCCTGCCTTCCTGGCCACATTCACCCTAGCCATTGTCCGGAGCCTAGCTGCTTTCGCCGTCCCGTCCATGGTGGGGATGCCCGGTCGTATCCATGTCCTAACCACCCACGTATACCGAATTATCTCTGTAGGTTGGTCGCCTGACTATGGCAGGGCAGCAGCGGTAGGCCTAATTGTGTTGGCTGCATCCATCATCCTTGTCTACCTATACCGACACCTTATTGCTGAGGGTTCCCAGTACGTGACTGTTACAGGCAAAGGATACCGTCCTATGGTGGTAGAACTTGGCCGCGCTAGGCGTCCCTTGTTCGTTTTGTGTAGTGTGCTCTTTTGCTTCCTGGTGGTCATACCTCTTGCCACCCTCGTTTACATGTCATTCCTGCCCTACTCCATGGTACCTAGTGCCCGGGCTGTCAGCATGATGAACTTCCGCAACTGGCATACCGTTCTTGCGAATCCCATCATGCTCCGGGCACTTAAGAACTCCACATTCCTCGCGGTTATCGGGGCTACTCTCGGCATCTTGCTGTCCGTATTCGTCGCCTACGTTATCGCTAAGGTGAAAAGTCGGGGAAGCGCGCTCATTGAGTCCCTCTCGTTCCTGTCGTTTTCCTTTCCGGGCATGATCATCGGCGTGGGATTCATGTGGTTCCTGGTAAAGACTCCCCTTTACGCCACTATTTGGGGTCTTCTTCTAGCTTATGTAGGCACCTACTTGCCTTATGGCGTGCGCCCTCTCCGAAGCGCATTCGCACAGATAGACGAAGAGCTTGAGGAGTCGGCCCGAGTTTTCGGCGCGAGTTTCCTGCGGGCGCTGAAGGACATTGTAGTGCCCCTTCTCGCTCCTGGTGTCGTGTCGGCATGGATTCTGATGGCCTGCATGTTCATCCGTGAGTTAAGTGTTTCGGTGGTGCTGTCACGCCCGGGCACTGAGGTGCTTACAGTGGAAATCATGAAGTTGGCCAATGACGGCCTTTGGGGTCAGGTGGCTGCTTTGGGGATCATCATGATAGGCCTTTCCACTGCCCTTGTGCTTGCCGCAAGTCTCCTGCGCATCCCTCTGTCCAACGCGGAGCAATAGGCTACAGAGGCCAAAGCAGGCAGAGACGAGCTCATCGAAGCAGGAATGCAAAACAGGCTGTCTTCCAAAAACCCGGAAGGCAGCCTGTCTTTACTGTTCGTTCGTCTCTAGAAGATGGTCTGGAACACTTCGGACCAGTGCTGGATTTCGTCGTCAGATAGCTCCCGCAAAGGTATCACGTTAGCTTCCTGAATGTCCTCAATAGGCGGATAGATGCCCTCGTACAGCACCCACTCGCCCACGTCTGCAGCAAGGATGCCTGAAGACGTTTCTGAGAGCCAGAAATCAACGAAAAGCCTAGCAGCGTTCGGTCTTTGAGCGTTCTTGGCAACCGCAATTCCCCGGGCAGACCCCATTAGGGGCTCGCCGTCCAGCCTAGCCCAACCAAGCGGAGCAGGGGCCTTGGTCACAATGTATTTGGGCATGGAGATACCGATGACCTTCTCGCCGGTCTCAATAGGGCCGGGGGTTGGTCCGAAGGAGGCCACGAACATAGGTCTATTCTTGGCTAGACCCCGCAAGAAATCCATCCACTCAGCTTCTGTGGAGAACACATGCTCCTTAAGCCCTACAAGCCATGTGATTGTTGTCGCGTGTGTTATTGGGTCAGGCATTACGATCTTGTCCTGCCA
>JAAYRF010000010.1 GCA_012518905.1 Bacillota bacterium
CTCCCGGGGCACTGTTCCATCTTTCCCGGGCAGGCGGATAGGCTCTCCAATAAATATCTTTACCTTGACACGACGGGGAAACCGCGCCCCGGGGGGAAAAACGCTCTCTGCACCAACTATAGCCATGGGAACTATAGGCACTGCCGCCCTGGTGGCCAAAAGCACAGCACCTGGCTGTGGATCGAGCAAGACCTTCCCCTCACCCCGAGTGCCTTCGGGAAAGATGCCCAATACCCCGCCGGAGCGTAAAATCTCCAGTGCCTGTCTAATCGCCTGCCTGTCGTTGCCGCCTCTTCGTACCGGAAAAGCACCCAGGCGACGAATAATGGGACCGAGCACCGGTATATCGAAAAGTTCCTTCTTAGCCATAAAACGCACTGGCCGGTCAACGGCACAACCCATCAATGGCGGATCTAGGTAGCTTACGTGATTAGAGGCCAAAACGATACCACCTATTGGTGGCAGATAATGGCTTCCATAGACTTCCCAGCGAAAGTATATACGGAAAAAGGCTCTCACCATAGACCTTATTGTTCGGTAGAACACCCATCAAGCCCTCCCACTGTAGAGAGATGACCAAGGATCTCTTCTACAACGGTATCTACATCCTTGCCCGTAGTGTCAACAGGAACGGCATCGGTAGCCGCTCTCAAAGGTGCAACCAATCTCTCGGCATCTAGATTGTCACGGGCTCGAATAGATAGCAATACATCTTTATAAGTAACCTTATAACCTTGAGCTCGGAGTTCCTTCATGCGCCGCCGGGCTCGCTCCTCAGCACTGGCGGTCAGAAAAATCTTGAGATCGGCTTCAGGCAGAACAACTGTCCCAATGTCTCTGCCGTCCATGACCGTGCCCCCATCAGCCGCTAGCTGTCTCTGCAAAACCAGGAGATACTCACGCACCTCCGGATGTTGCGCCACTAGAGAGACATTTTCACTAACCATCGGTTCTCGAATTGCCTTTGTCACATCTTCTCCATTCAGAAGGACCCTGATCCCTTCCGATCCTGGAGTAATCTCAATATTAGCTTGTTCTGCAATCTTAGCTACCTCTTGGGCATCGGTAGGCTTCACACTATTGCGTAAAACCTCCAGAGTTAGCGCTCGATATAGTGCCCCGGTATCAATATGCAAGAAGCCAAGCCGTTTTGCCAGCAATCTAGCCACTGAACTCTTACCCGCACCCGCGGGCCCATCAATGGCGATACTGCATTTGCCTGTCTGCAAAAAGATCCCCTTCCCATCAGGAGCAATCTCAAAAAGATCTACCAGTTATTCTATTCGTGACCAGAGATTATACTCCTGCGTCCAACTACATCCTTGCAACCTCTTGTCCTACTTAAGAATGAATAATTCCGTATTCGACCTCTTCCACATCGGCCCCCAACTGGCGTAAAGTCTTAGCAAAACCTGGATAAGAGATCCCCACCGCTTCAGCTCCCCTGATAGACACCTCATTGCTTCCCCCCAGACCCAGTACCGCCAGGGCCATTACAATCCGGTGATCACCAGCACCATGAGCTTCGCCTCCGTGGATTTTCCTCCCACCTTTGATCCGCCAACCATCTGATCTCTCTGAAATATCCACCCCTAAACGAGTTAGTTCTCTAGCCATCACAGCTATGCGGTCACATTCCTTCACTCTAAGCTCAGCAGCATCTCGAATGACGGTCGTCCCTTCGGCAAAGGCAGCCGCCACAGCAATCACCGGCAATTCGTCGATGAGTGACGGTATAGTCGAACCACCTATCTCCACTCCCCGCAAACGGGAAGACCTAATCCTGATATCTGCCCGAGGCTCACCCTGCCACTTCTCTTCGAGAATCTCCAGATTAGCCCCCATGGCCTTTAGAACATACAATACGCCCGCCCGGGTAGGATTGATCCCAACATCCTCAATGACGAGATCGGACTCGGGCAGAATGGCTGCAGCCACCAGCAGGAAAGCTGCCGAAGAGATATCTCCTGGCACTGATAGCTCGCTGCCCCTCGGTAGAAAACCACCTGGTAAGACCACTTTCAATCCTCTGGAGACAACGGGAACTCCTAAGTGCTGAAGCATCAGTTCGGTATGATTGCGGGATGGAGCAGGCTCTCTGATGACAGTTTCACCAGCAGCCAAAAGGCTCGCCAAGAGGATCGCGCTCTTTACCTGTGCACTGGCTTTGGGCAATTCGTAGGCTATACCCTTGAGTTTTTGAGTGCCGACAATCGCCAAAGGAGCTTTTGCATTACCCTCCCTCCCGTAGATCCGAGCTCCCATGGATCGCAAAGGCTCCACCACCCTTGCCATGGGCCGAGAGCGTAAGGACTCATCGCCGGTCAACACTGAGAAGATAGGTTGAGCTGCCAAGATGCCGGCTAGGAGCCGCATGGTGGTGCCGGAATTACCGCAATTCAAGACATCGGTAGGCTCTTGGAACCCCAGGGTTCCCCTACCTGCGATCTCATAAGCGCCAGGGCCTAGGTGCTTAACCGACACACCCAGCGCCTGTAGACACCGTAGTGTCACCAAGCAATCAGCACTCTCCAAGAATCCATCAATCCTGGTCTCGCCTTGGGCTATAGCTCCCAGCAAAGCTGCCCGATGGGAGATGGATTTGTCCCCTGGGACACGTACAGTACCTTTTAGTCCCTGACTGGGCCTGACCTTGAGGATCACCTGATTCCCTACCTTTTTCTGGTGTGCAGTCGCCATTCGATACCACCATTCTAACGACGATACGCTCGGTACCCCTCCGATTGCAATATTTTTAAAGCAAGGGCACAGGATTTCTCATCTGCTAGACCAATCCGCAGTGCGCCTACCTCTCCCTCCCGTTGCCTGACTATGCCAATGTCCTTTAGGCTTAGGTTAGCACTGGCCAGAAGGCTGGTGACTGCGCTAATGGCTCCAGGTGTGTCGGGCACAGGCACCATAAGATCGAATAGAGGCGGGATAAGGCTCCTTTGTGCTATGGGGACCTCTGCCCTCAAATCTCTGGCCCTTTGAAAAAAGCCCTCCAGCCCTTGGGCATCGTGAACTAGTAAAGCTTCTTGTACGGCTTCTAACTCGTCTTGCAGGTAGGCAATGGAGCGCAGTACCGGAGCCTTGTTATGCAAGCAAATATCTGCCCAAAGCTCTGGCGAACCGGAAGCAACCCTCGTTGTATCCCGAAAGCCGCCGGCCGCCAATGCCAATGCAGCTGGTGCCCTTTCGGCGGCTTGGCCCAAGGCATTGACTAATGCTGCCGCAGCCACATGGGGCATGTGACTCACTGCTGCCACAATCTCATCATGAATGGCACTGTCCATAACCATAACACTAGCTCCAAGTTCTTCCTCGATGAGCTCTCGCAACCTAGTCAAGTCCCGAGAGAACCCCTCACTTGCGCTAGGCAAGGGAGTTAGAACATATACTGCGTTTTCAAATAGATTCGGATCCGCAGCAGCGATGCCACCCTGCTCTGAACCCGCCATGGGATGTCCCCCGATAAAGGCAAACGCGGGCTCGAGAGCAGTAATGCTCTCCATAATGGGGCGCTTGACACTGCCCACATCGGATACTACTGCTCCGTTTTCTATATTGGCCATGATAGCTTCTACAGTATCTGTGACAACTCCAACCGGAGTTGCAACAAAGATAAAGTCACACCCAACCACGGCCTCCGAGGCGGAGCCGGCCAAAGCATCAATGGCACCGAGATCCAAGGCTGCTCTGCCTCGTTCCTCGTCCACATCATAGCCGGTCACGTGGTACCCTTTGCTGTTAAAGCGAAAGGCTAGCGAACCTCCAATCAGCCCCAGACCCAAAATCGCGATATGTTTATTGTCCATGATCCTAGACCACCGTTAGAGAACCGATCTTGCGCCCGATTGCTTGGGCTAGTACTTTAGTCTCCTCCATCAGCTGCTGGAAGTTCATGGGGGTTAAAGACTGGGCTCCGTCAGACAGCGCTTCCTCCGGCCGACAATGCACTTCTATCATTAACCCATCGGCGCCGGCAGCTATAGCAGCCCTAGCCATGGGCAAAACATATCGCCAGCGTCCCGTCCCATGACTGGGATCCACGATAATAGGCAAGTGGCTATAATGCTTTATGGCTGGAACAGCACTCAGATCCAAGGTGTTGCGGGTACCGGTTTCATAGGTGCGAATACCCCGCTCACATAAGACAACATTATCGTTGCCACTGGAAATTATGTACTCCGCGGCCATGAGCCATTCCTCTACGGTGGCTGCCAGACCTCGCTTAAGAAGTACCGGCTTTTGGCATTTCCCCACTTCCCTAAGCAAAGTGAAATTCTGCATATTGCGGGCGCCAACCTGCAGCATATCAGCATACTGTGCCACTAGTTCCACATCCCGAGGATTTACTATCTCGGTTACCACCGGCAACCCTGTCTCTCGGCGGGCAGCAGCCAGAATCCGCAAACCATCCTCTTCCAGACCTTGAAAAGAATATGGTGATGTGCGGGGTTTGAAAGCTCCCCCCCGGAGTATATGGGCGCCGTTTTTCTTCACCTCTCTGGCAGTCTCAAGCAGTTGCTCCTCACTTTCTACAGCACAAGGACCGGCCATAACAACAATTTCTTCCCCGCCTATAATCACATCGCCTACCCTAACCTGGCTTGGTTCAGAGTGGAACTCCCTGCCCGCAAGCTTAAAGGGTTTTAGGATAGGAACGATTTTCTCAACACCCGGCATAGCAGCTAGCTGCTCAATATATTCAGGACGTTTTTCTCCAATGGCCCCGATGATGGTCCGTTCGACCCCCACCGATAGGTGGTTATCAAAACCTAATTGTTTGAGTCTTACAGTGACAGCATCCACTAACTCCTGAGATGCTTTGTGCTCCATTACGACTATCACGTACCTTCACTCCCTCTGCCTTCCCTTGCCTTGTGGCCTTATTCTCCTAGCGCTTTCCGCAGACTGTTGATGAATCGCTCGTTCTCCTCAAAGGTACCGATGGTCACCCGCAGCCAAGTGGGACATCCAAAGACCGACCCACTGCGAACGATAACGCCTTGCTCCAACAGTCGCTGGAAGACGGTTTCACTATCATGCCCTAGATCGAAGAATATGAAATTCGTTTCAGTGGGGATATACATGAGCCCTAATTTGGACAACTCCTTGTATAACCAGGCCTTACCTGAGCTGTTAGTCAATCGGCTTTTAGCGACGTGTTCTTCATCACTAAGCGCGGCCAGGGCTCCGATTTGAGCTAGTCCGTTGACATTAAAGGGCTCCCTAACCCGATGAACAAGTTCGGCAAGATGTTTGGGTGCGATGCCGTAGCCGACCCTTAATCCCGCCAGGCCATATACTTTGGAAAAGGTCCGCAACACCACTACATTACGTCCTTCTCGCACGTACTTAAGACTATCTGGATAGTCCGGAGCTGTCACGTACTCATAATAGGCTTCATCAAACACAACCAAAACTCCATCGGGCACCTTGGCCAGGAACTCTCTTACTGCATCTTCACGGACATAGGCCCCCGTCGGGTTATTGGGATTGCATATGAATACGAGCTTAGTTGCAGGGTTAATAGCTAAGGCCATGGCTTCCAAGTCATAGGCGTAGTCATCAGCTAGAGAAAGTACACGGCAAGTTGCGCCCATGAGATGGGCTGCAAAAGCATATTCACTAAAGGTCGGCTGACAAAAAAGGACTTCATCACCCGGCTCTAGAAATGTGAGGCCTAGCATCTTGATTACTTCATCGGATCCGTTGCCAAAGATCAGTTGACTCTCATCGACTGCCATTCTCTGAGCCAAGGCCCTGCGCAGCTCAAAACAGCTGCCATCTGGATAGATATGAAGCCCTCCCAAAGCCTCTTCCAAGGCTGCAACAGCTTTAGGCGAAGGCCCTAGGGGGTTTTCGTTAGAAGCCAGCTTGATCACATCGCTAACGCCTTTTTCTCGTTGCAACTCGCTAATGGGTTTGCCCGGTTGATATGGGGCTATGTCCAAGATGGCCTTGCGGTAGGATGGGGCTTTTCCATCTTCTGAGCTCTTGTATGCTAATGACTTAATGTCTATCTCAGCATCCCCTTGAGCGGCCCAATCGGGTCTCAAAGACGCAGCCTCTCCTAGGTAGATATGGCGCATTTCCGTCAATCCAAGGTTAGTCGTTAGAAGCATAAGGGCTCGAATACAACGGGGAAGACTATCTGGAACCGGAATTTCATTGGTGCATAACAGTGGTGTATCAGTTAAACCTGCTTGACGAGCACCGGCTGCGGGAAAAGCGGCATCCAAATCGTCAGTTACAGTAAATATGATGCAGGCAATATCTTCTGCTCTCACTTGATTTGCTGCCATCATCATCTGCGTCAGGCGACACGTAGCCTTAGTAATGGCGCTCTTCGCATTTGCTTCTACAGTTATTGCTCCTCTAATGCCCCGAGTCACGGGAAATGATAACACATCCACCGACCTCCATACTAGGCAAGACTTTCCTTCTTAGTTTGACGATATCTTACCATATGAGGAAAGACAATGCAAAACGTTTGCTGTGGATCCAAGAGCCACCCGGCTAGTCACTGGAAGCTGCATGAATGCCGGCCACATAACCTGTGGCAAAAGCAGCCTGCAGATTGAAGCCACCTGTATCAGCCGCTAGATTCAATACCTCTCCTCCAAAAAAAAGACCGCCCACGAGACGGGAAGCCATTGTCCTCGGGTCTACTTCGTCTAAGGACACACCCCCGGCGGTAACAATGGCTGCTGCCAAGGGTAGAGTGTCAACTATAGTAAGGGGCAAAGCTTTAATTACCATACCCAATCTGAATCGTTCTTCTCGTTTGATTTGGTGAACCGCTCGATCCGGTTCTATCCCGGCTTCGTCTATGACAACCGGAATCAGCTTTTTCGGCAGCAAATCGGAAAGTGCGTTCTTGATGGTCTTGCGCTGGTATAGTACGAAATCTCTCTGAATACGATCATCAAGGCGTTTTTCATCTAGGGCAGGCTTGAGATCTATGAGCAATCGCAGTTCCTCTCCGGACCGCAGACAAGGTGAAACTAGGCGACTGAGAGTCAGGATAATCGGGCCACTTACTCCGA
>JAAYRF010000044.1 GCA_012518905.1 Bacillota bacterium
ACTTACCAGAGAATGCCTTGCCGCTTTTTCAAAAGCATGCTAGGATGATCACAGAATGGAATCAAAGATTGAACCTAACCCGCATTTCTGAAGAGGAGATGGCTGAAAAGCATTTTGTCGATTCTCTTACGGTTTTACTAGTGCCAAAGGTAAATGATGCCCGCAACGCCATTGATATCGGAAGCGGGGCAGGTTTTCCTGGTATTCCACTCAAAGTAGTAAGGCCAGATATGAAGATTACTTTGGTGGATTCTCTAGGAAAGCGCGTGAAGTTCTTAGAAAGGGTCGTTAGGGCCTTGGAGCTGGAGGGCATTAGGTGTTACCATAGCCGTGCAGAGGAGATGGGTCAAGACAAAGGGCACAGAGAAAAGTACGATGTTGCCCTTGCTAGGGCGGTAGCGTCTTTAGTGTTGCTCTGCGAGTATCTCTTGCCGCTAGTACGAATTGGTGGCATTATGGTGGCCTTGAAGGGTCCTAGCGGTAAGGAGGAAGTAAAAGAAGCAGAAAGGGCACTAGATATTTTGGGAGGGCGGGTAGAGGACATTTTGGAGCTTTCGTTGCCAAGCGGGGATGGAAGGCAGTTGGTAGTGATAGAAAAGGTAGGGGAGACTCCCCGTCTGTATCCCAGACGACCGGGTATGGCACGGAAGGACCCTTTGATCTAGATAGTGGCAGTTTGGGTCAGTGCGAAAGTGAGCAATTCATTATCCCCCAAACGAAGGGAAGGAGCCAAAGCCTTGGAAGGGCGGAGGCTCTTTTTTGGATTTGTTATGAGCTCCGGAGCAGACTGGGTAGAGAAGAGAGAGCGCTGGCATTAGGGCAGGAATGGCGTGGATAAGAGGCGAAAAGGAGTACAAGAAAGAAGCTGTTAGCAAGTATTGAATGCGTTTGTTGACGTAGCATTTGCTCAAAGGTAGGAAGAACATGCGTCTAGGTGATGTTCTTAGAGCGAGGACAAAGGACAGCTCCTGCATGCAGGAGGTTAAGTCTGAAGAAGCCAATGAGACGGTTCGCCAGATTCCGTTGACCATGATTGAGGCTAACCCCTTTCAGCCGCGGACGGAGTTTGATCAAACTGCCACCGAGGAATTGGCCCAGTCCCTGGCAGAGCATGGGTTGATCCAGCCTATAGTAGTACGAACATGCCCTGGTGGTTACCAACTAATAGCCGGCGAAAGGCGGGTGAGGGCTGCCCGGCAGCTAGGTTGGGAGACCATCCCCGCAGTAGTGAGGGAATTGGATGATGCGGCTAGCGCACAGGTGGCTCTTATTGAGAACTTGCAGCGGGAGGATCTCAACTACTGGGAGGAAGCCGAGGCATACCAGCTTTTGCTTCAGGAATTTGGTATGACGCAAGAGGGGCTAGCTGATAGAATCGGCAGGAGTCAATCAGCAATAGCGAACAAGTTGAGACTTCTGCGTCTGGGGCCCCGTGTACGAAATTGTATTTCCCGGGAAATAATGACTGAGCGGCACTGCCGAGCATTGCTGAAATTGAAGTCGGAAGAGGACCAGCTGGAGGCTGTCAAGATTATTCACGAGAAGGAGCTTTCGGTACGGGAGACGGAAGAGCTGGTGAAGACGATCTTAGAGAAAGAAAGCGGGCAAGCACCGCGCCAGAGAATAGTGAAGGTGTGGCGCGATGCACGATTGCTGCAAAATAGTGTGCGACAGCTTGTGGAGGAAATGCGCTCTGGAGGAGCAGAGGTCGAACTCAAGGAAGTTGAGGGGCCTGATATGCTGGAGCTGACGATTAGGATGAGGCGCAAGGATGGCGAAGGGAAGGCGAGATAGGAGAGCTGACAAGAGGCCATATAGAAAGCAGAACTCGCCGGGGCAGGGAACGCTGATAGGTGACATTAAGTCGGGAAGTGGGTGAGGCAGGTGGCTATCTGTCTAGCCATTGTGAATCAAAAAGGCGGAGTAGGCAAGAGCACCACAGCTGTCAATTTGGGAGCATGCTTGGGAGAACTGGGGAAGAAAGTGCTTTTGGTGGATGCGGATCCGCAAGGGAACGCGAGTAGCGGTGTAGGTGTTGAAAAGACCGAGGTAAGGGAATGTATGTACGATGTGTTAATTGAGGCAAGGCCCATAACGGAGGCTATTTACCCTACGGTCATAGATGGGCTTGATGTAGTACCGGCCACGCTGGAATTGGCTGGCGCAGAGATCGAACTGGTCTCCGCAATGTCGAGGGAGTTTCGCTTGAAAGAGGCACTAGAGCCTGTTTTGGATATGTACGATTACGTACTGATTGATGCGCCCCCGTCCCTAGGTTTGCTCACCATCAATGCGCTAAGTGCAGCAACGGCCGCTCTTATTCCCATCCAGTGCGAGTACTATGCCTTGGAGGGCGTAAGTCAGCTGATGGCGACAGTAAGCTTGGTAAAAGAACACCTCAATCGCAGGCTGGAGATAGCCGGAGTCTTGATGACTATGTACGATGCTCGCACTAATCTGTCTCAGCAAGTCGTAGAGGAAGTCCGGCAGTTTTTCGGCGAGAAGGTTTTTGAGACTGTCATTCCCAGGAATGTGAGACTGAGTGAGGCTCCAAGCCATGGGCAACCAATTATCTTATATGACAATGCGTGTCGAGGAGCCCAGGCTTATAGGGAGCTGGCTAGGGAGTTGGTCGGAGCATGAGTAGGCAAGCATTAGGCAGAGGTCTTAAGGCTTTGATACCTCAAGTCGAGGAGGCTCGAGGTGAGGAAGTCAAGCAGATAGCCATGGAGTCCATTGAGCCCAATCCTTATCAACCGAGAATCACCTTCGACGAAGATAGCCTGCAAGAGTTGGCTGCGTCTATCGAGGAGAAGGGTGTCTTACAGCCGATAACGGTGCGGGAAAAAGGTGAAAGATTCGAGCTCGTTGCAGGGGAGCGGCGTTGGAGAGCAGCTCGGATGGCGGGATTGAAAGAGATACCCGCTTTAGTAAGGAAACTGTCCGATCGGGAAATCATGGAAATTGCGTTGATAGAGAACTTACAAAGACAGGATCTAAATCCCATCGAAGAAGCCCAGGCTTACGGTGTACTCATGCAGGAGTTTGGGCTTACCCAGGAGGAGGTAGCGCAGGCTGTGGGCAAGGGGCGCCCCACCGTTGCCAATCGATTGAGACTGCTTCGCCTACCTGGAAAAGTGCAAGAGCACATTGCTGACGGAAGCTTGAGCCCGGGCCATGGCAAGATCCTGGTAATTATGGATGAAGATCGGGCCAATAGTTTGGCCAAGAGGTGCATCGAAGAGAATTGGTCAGTACGGCAGCTTGAGGAGTTTTTGAGTTCAGCAGCAGGTAAGGGGGGTAGGCGGAAGGGAAAGCCCCGTGACAAAGAAGTACAGAGCCCTGTCATTAGGGAAGTGGAAGAGAGGCTTCAGGGAGTATTGGGGACCAGGGTTAGAATTCGTGACAAGAAGGGTAAAGGTAGAATTGAAGTTGAATACTACTCCGTCGAGGAGTTGAACCGCATCTTGGATGTCATTGCAGGGGAGACTTGGGACTAGCCCTTGGGTGGCGCCAAGGGTGACTATTCTGGGGCCCTTCGGGTACCTATTATGGCGGAAGGTGAAAGGTTTGTCGGATCAGTCTTTGGGTGTTCTTCTAGATAGATTCAAGTCGGGCGAGATTGGTAAAGAAACCGTTATCAGACATTTGCAGGACTTATCCTATGAGGATTTGGGATTTGCTAAAATCGATCACAATAGGCCGGTTCGCCAAGGGTTTCCAGAGGTAATCTATTGTGCTAGCAAGACAACGGAGCAAGTGAGGGAGATATTTGCCCGGCTAGCCGGAAGAAGTGATAAGGTTCTGGCGACCCGTGCCCGGCAAGAGATGGGGGAAGCTGTTAAGGAAGTTGTCAAAGAGGCTGAATATCATGAGATGGCTCGCCTCATAACCTTGGGGTGGAAGCCGACTGCCCGTGATGCCCTGGGTGAGGTAGCCGTAATCAGTGCTGGGACATCGGATATGGCCGTCGCGGAGGAAGCAGCTGTTACCGCTGAAGTAATGGGGAGCAGTGTGACTAGGATCTATGATGTAGGGGTTGCAGGACTACACCGGTTATTAGGGGAGATGCACCGCTTCAAGGATGCCCGGGTTGTTGTGGTGGTGGCGGGCATGGAAGGGGCGCTGGCCAGCGTGGTGGGAGGACTCATCGATAAGCCGGTTATTGCGGTGCCTACTAGTGTTGGATATGGTGCTGCCTTCGGGGGACTTGCAGCGCTCTTAGGTATGCTAAACAGCTGCGCGTCGGGAGTTTCGGTGGTGAATATCGATAATGGCTTTGGAGCCGGCTACTCAGCTCACTTGATTGCAAGGCAGAAATGATGAGAAATGCAGTGTTCCACGTGGAACATTTCGTGGCGAGGCCTAGATGTTTGTGAGGGGCTGGCCGGGGAACTAGAGAGCATGGCGTAGTGTTCCACGTGGAACACTGCTCTTGTAGATAAGGCAGGAAGGAGTAGTGAAATGTGGGCGTATCTTGATTGTTTCTCGGGAGCTAGCGGCAACATGTTTCTTGGAGCTCTTCTGGATGTAGGGGTACCGGAAGAGCTCTTCCAGTCAATTATTGATAGTTTAGGTCTCAAGGATGTGCACATTGAACAAGCAAAGGTGAGCAAACATGGCATTGCTGGTTGTCATGTACAGGTTCATCATCCCGAGCAGCATGTTCATCGACATTTGGACGATATTATAGCGATCATAGATAAAGCTTCCCTAGATCCCAATGTTGCTCAAACCTCAATTCAGGTGTTCCGCCGGTTGGCAGTGGCCGAAGCAAAGGCCCATGGGACAACGGAGCAGGAAGTGCATTTTCACGAGGTGGGGGCTGTGGACGCCATTGTTGATGTGGTATGCACGGTTGCCGGCTTTCGTCACTTGGAGGTAGACGGAATTTGGGCATCGCCGGTGCACCTAGGTACTGGTTTTATTCAAGTCGCCCATGGGACTATGCCAGTGCCTGTTCCCGCTACCATGAATTTGCTGGAAGGAGTGCCGGTCTACTCCCGGGGCATCGACAGTGAATTGGTGACCCCTACTGGTGCAGCATTGGTGACCACATTGACCAATAGCTATGGTGCTATACCAGCAGGCCGGCTAATAAAGGTCGGCTACGGAGCCGGTACTAAGGATTTACCTATCCCCAATCTGCTTAGACTCACACTCATAGAGCCAGCACTGGGCAAGAATGCCCTTTGGCAAATGGATGAGATCGCCATGTTGGAGTGCAACATTGATGATCATAATCCCGAGCTCATCCCACCGCTGACTCAAAAACTTCTGGACCATGGTGCCCTGGATGTCTACGTCCAGAGCATTACGATGAAAGGTGGACGACCTGCCCTCACTCTTACAATACTATGTCCTCCCGACAGGCAAGATTTACTGGCAGGGTTGGTGTTTAGAGAGACTACTACTTTGGGTGTCCGTACGGAAAAACGCCTACGATATACTTTGCCCAGAGATATAATACCTGTAAAGGTAGCGGGGTACGAGATCCGGGTCAAGTTCGCTAAGCTGGGCGAGGAGATAGTGACAGTTGCGCCGGAGTATCGCGACTGCCTAGAGGTGGCCACAAAAGCGAGCATGCCGATAAAGGATGTCTACGATCGGGCCAAGATGACCGCGCGAACAGCTCTGAATTTGGACTAGACACTCTGGTCTAGCTTCTACCGTGCCTCCCATGATCTAGAAGAGAGTCGCTCCTAGCGCATAGGTGATCCAAGTAAGGGGAGACTATAGCTGTTGGGAGGTGACGAAAGCATGCAGCCCCTGATTGCCGTTGATGATAAGATGGGCAGTGTGAAAAGAGCTCTGCAAGATAGTGGATATGACGTCCAAGATCTTAGCCGGGGCTGGGAGCATGCAGCAGCAATCGTAATCAGTGGTTTGGATGAGGATTTCCTTGGGATACAAGATATCGTTAGTAAGGCTCCAGTTATTGATGCCTCAGGTAAAGACGTCAATGAAGTTGTGGCTGATGTAGAACGGGTAGTAAGGCTGCAGGGCTGAAGATAGACCATTGAAGAGAGAACGGACGCCGAGTCCGTTCTCTCTTTGCCGTGTGTCCATCAGTGTCAGTGACTATGTGACGAAAGTCCCGAACTGGGGCTGGCAGTAGACCTACCGTTAGCTTGCGATAAGAGTGTCCGCGAAGCGGAATAATATCTCGACTCCAAAGCCGCTTCACCGCCTCGATATTAAGATCCTCAAAGCAAAGAACGTCGTACTCATCAAGGAGCTGATTGGCCAACTTGAAATGATGATCTGGGCGTTTGTTGGCCAGATGGCTATGCGCTAGTGAGAGCTTACGTCTAGCTTTCCTCCAATTGCCTGGCTTAGCTATGTGTTTCATCATGCGGGACTTGCTGATATAGCCATCGCACATGCGGTAGTAGCGGTGTTGTAGAGCGGTGCTATGGTACCAGATGATCCCGGCTATATCGATCTGTGGCGCTAATTTGCGATTTCGCCGTTTGGAGCATAAGCGATACTTCAAAGTCTTTCGGATCTCCACGATTACTGCCCTTTTTGATCCACGATGTAAGGTTTTCTTGCTATATGTCTCCTAAAAGG
>JAAYRF010000286.1 GCA_012518905.1 Bacillota bacterium
AGGACGAGATTGGCCTTCCGCACCTCCGGCGCAAAGCGGGGAATGCGGGCCCGCAGGTCAGAAGGGTCATAGGTCGTGCTTTCATCGACGGCTCCTGTGAGGAAGCCCTTACCTAAAGGGCTAAAGGGGACGAAGCCGATGCCTAGTTCTTCGCACGTCGGCAGTACGTCCTTTTCAGGAGCTCTCCACCACAGGGAGTATTCGCTCTGGACTGCCGCTACTGGCTGGACGGCGTGGGCACGACGGATAGTCTCAGCAAGTTTCACGCGGCAGGTTTGGAGCCAGAACCCATTGATAGGTACTCTTCACCCTCATAGGATAGAACAAAGATCCAGGAAGTGGGACGGTTCCGTTGGCCCAAGTGGATCATAGCACGCCGGGATGGAGTAGGGTATGATAATTCTCGCAGATCATTGGACAATTCTCCAATCATCAAGAGAAATGTACAGGAATATGGTATGATGCTGATTAGGAGTCATTGTACGATGCTGTGATTACTGCCGGAGGTGTGGTAATGGGTAGAGAAGATGCTATGCATTCGGTGAACTCCGGGCCCGTCGCGGCTGATGCCCAGAGGGTGCAAGCCTACAGAGCCGAGTTACTAGAGCGGATAGGACGCGCCCTTCCCAAAGATGGGAGTGTGGAGCCGCTAGAGGGCATACGCCTCAACCGTGTATCCTCGCCAACGGAGTTGGCCCATGGAGTATCTAGTCCTGCCTTTTGCGTGATTGCTCAAGGCAGCAAAGAGGTCTTTGTGGGCGATGACCGCTATCACTACGATCCTATGCACTACCTCCTTGCTACAGCCGAGCTGCCCATTGTAAGCCACATCACCGAAGCGTCACCGAACCGGCCATACCTCAGCCTTAGCGTGAAACTCGAACCCACCATAGTTAGCTCAGTCATGGTCTCGGCCAGTCGCCTAGCGGCCAGGAGCCATGGCAACGTACGAGCTATGAATGTCAGTCGGCTAGACGCCGATCTGCTGGACGCTGTGGTGCGGCTAACTAGGCTACTGGAAACCCCTACCGACGCGCCCTATCTCGAGCGACTGATTACTCGGGAGATCATCTACCGCCTCTTGCGGAGCGAGCAGGGAGATCGGCTTTGTTATATTGCCATCCAAGCAGGTCAGACTCACCAAATCGCCAGGGCTATAGATTTCCTGCACACAGAGCTTGATCAACCGTTGCGGATTGATGACATTGCCCAGAAGCTTAGCATGAGCGTGTCAAGCTTCTATCATCATTTCAAGGCTATTACTGCCATGAGTCCTTTGCAGTTCCAAAAGCAATTGCGGCTCCAAGAAGCCCGCCGATTGATGCTCGCTGAAAACCTCGATGCGGCTAGTGCCGGTTATCGCGTGGGGTACAACGATGCCTCACACTTCAGTCGGGACTATAAGAACCTCTTCGGCTTACCACCGCGGAGCGACGTGAAGCGGCTGCGGAAATCTATTACCACTGGCAGCCTTGGTAAGTACCACGCAGGGCCCTAGTCCTGCGCTGTTTTTTGCTGATCTGTATGACAAGGTGCAGCATGGGACTGCCCGGCCCGCTGGCAGTCCCATGCTCTTGGTTAGGCGAATCCGACGGCACCTAGGAACTGCAAGGTAGGTGAGACTCTTACCATCGTCCCTTCGCTTTAGTGAAGGACCTAATCTCTTAGCATGAATTTACTGATTGATGAAGAGGCCGTCCCGATTGTAGGGAGGGTCTCTTCTGCGCGAGATGCCTACAAATCTGGTTCCACTTGGGGGCTGCTCTAGTTGGCGGAGGGCAGTAGATTAGTAAACCAGTAAACTAGTAGACAAGTAAATGAGATAGACGTATGATGTAGGCATACCGTCAGTTCGATGGAGTACCAACATAACAAGGAGATGATTTGCTGTGAAGATACCAACCACCCTCAAGCATAAGCCGGTCATTGCAGCTGAAGACTACGAAAATGTAGATGGACGCAGTGCCTACAATTCAGACGCGAAGGGACTATCTTTAGGTCTCGCCCAGTGGAATGAGAGAGGGAAAGTAGATATCTCCGCGAAAGTATGGCGCCATACAGGGGAGAAATGGTCCCGTCAATCGGAAGAGCTGCCGATGCACCGTGTTCTTGACCTTGCCATCTTGATCTGCAGAGGTATCGAGCACTTCCAGGAAGCATATCGTTTCCCGAAGCTGTATGATCCTGACAAAACAATGATTGATCGCATCGGGCTGCAAGGAGATGCCATGAGTGTATCCATTTGCACTGAAAACCCAATGATCGATGGGGATATTAAGCTGTTTGCTCAGGCTCTTAGCGATGATGGTGAGATCATTGGAGAAAGGCTCCGGGTACTATCCCGTATACTGAAGGAAATGGGTTACTAGGAACTAGTTGGTTCAAGCCCCGGGCATACCGCAAGGCTGTCATGGTGATTCTTATTTGCAGGGAAAGGATAGCAACATGGACAAGCAGAGACGTAAGGAACTACAGCAGCGATACAAAGAGATGAAAACCTACATGGGCGTATACCAAATAACGAACGTGGCCACTGGCAAAACCTTCATATCCACCTGCCCGAATCTAAAGAATCGGTGGCTGACTCTCCGTATGCAGCTGGATATGGGAAGACATGCGAATTCCCAGTTGCAGAGGGATTGGAGTGAACTTGGGGAAGATAGCTTCACCTACCAAGTGATCGAGGAGAAAGAGGTCACTGAGGATACCGATACACGCTGGGAGCTTAGGCAAATGGAAAAGGCATGGCTGGAGAAATTACAGCCCTATGGCGACAGAGGGTATAACAAGCCGCCACGGGACTGACTATCCTACTACGCATGTTGCCTAGTGGGCAGATGATGCCCGTCAATCTTTGGAGGAGGGGCTGCAGATGAATGTAGTTGTCTTAAATGGTAGCCCGAGGGGCGAGGGGAGCAATACCCTAAAGATCACGAGAGCATTCCTAGAGGGGATAAGCAGTCAAAGGGAGGTTAGTATAGAAATTGTTGATATCAGCAAAGCTGAGATCTCCCATTGTAGAGGCTGTTTCGCCTGTTGGCTAAAGACTCCGGGAGAATGTGTTATCAAGGATGATATGCAAGATCTAATCCAAAAGTACGTTGGTGCGGATGTGGTGATCTGGAGCTTCCCGCTTTACTATTTCGGTATGCCATCCAAACTCAAAGCATTTCTTGACCGGACGCTTCCAATCAACTTGCCGTTCATTGAATTGAGTGAATCCGGGACCTGCCGACATCCCTCCCGCTATGATATGTCCGGTAAGCGATATGTTCTCATTTCTACCTGTGGATTCTCTTCGGTAGAGAACAATTATGAGGCCCTTTTGAAGCAATTTGAGATAATGTATGGTGAAAACCTAACAAAGATCATATGTGCCGAAGGCGAGCTCTTTCGAGCTTCCCAGCTACGGAAAAGAACAGGTGAGTATCTGTCATACGCAAGGCAGGCCGGGCGGGAATATGCAGCGAGTGGTTCTATCAGAGCGGACACGGAGAAAAAGCTTTCGCAGCTTCTATACCCGCCGGAGGCTTTTATAGAAATGGCCAATGCCAGCTGGGGTATTCGTGAACCCCACGATACAGAGAACAACTAAGATAGCGATACTGCTTTATGAGGCATGGGGCGAAGTTCACCCCTACGTGGGTGATACCTCCCGTTTCA
>JAAYRF010000001.1 GCA_012518905.1 Bacillota bacterium
ATACACCAAGAGCAAAAGGCATGTGGGAGGCAAAAGCTGACAGAATGCTCTTGCCGGGGATCTGTCACTCTTTACGTGGGGATTTTTCATGGCCAAAAATGGGTATTCTCAAATGGCCATTGACACACCACCAAGAGAAGCTAGATAGTTGAACGTATTTGCATTAATGAATGATTCTGTCACACTTCCTTTGAATACCCCGATCACGGAAACATGCCCGATGAGCAAGTCGTCTACATTATACTTGCTCTCAAACTCATTCTCGATCTCTATTGGTATCTTAATCACTATCTCCTCGGTTACAGCCGAAGAGCCCGCCAGGACATAGGAATAGTCCTGTAGCATGGATGAGATTATGTTGTTTATCTCCACACCTTCAATCCGAAGACCTTTGAGAGCATCCCTTCGCAACATAAGTATTTGACGAAGATTCTCTTCATTAAGTATCCTCAATTGCACATTATCCAGTTTTATCAAGTCGCCTTCGCGTAAGCCGGTGAAAGTATCGCATATCTTGCACTGCTCTATAATCTGCCTAAGTAGAATTGATTTAGTGGTCTTAACATCAAGAGCTTCAATGATTTTGGACGAGTCAGTCCTCCGTTCGCTTGATCCAGCTCCAATAACAGCCTTTATGTTCGCTAGATACTTCTTGCTTTCGAGGCCACAAGATAGCCCCAACGAGTGGGTGCCCTCCTTTTGAGAAGCTTTCTCTCGCCGGACCGAGGACAGTATCACATTGTCTATCATCATGGCTATTTCGTAAACTTTAGCTAGATTAAGGTAGTAAATGTTGAAACATGATGCCTCGCTGTTGTCTTTGCCAATACCCATAAGCACCGTCTCCAATGCATTGCGGTGGTCTGCTCCAGCTCAAAGCGAGTTCCTCGCTTCCTACCCCGTCTTTTGACAGGGCCAGATTATCCTGCGGATCGCGCTTTCCCACAGGAGGCCTAATGGACTCTCGGAATCCTCGGCTATATCACCAACCTCCAGAGTCCTGAGGGCAATCGCTATGCAGATGGTAGTCTCCCTAACCTTTCTTTATTATCTTCTGTGAATTCCAGCAATTTCCTGCCCAAAGTGCAACAATCCCATAGCATAGTAACGTTGTCGGCTTGTCAACATAGTTATCACCTAAAGCCTCGAGTTTTTTCTAGCCACTTTGACCGTTCCCAAGAAAACTCATCCCGCTTCTCTCAGATTCAAGCCGTCGTCACAGCCCCCTACACTCCCACCCCATGCGCCAAGTGCGCTTGTCATGTCACACTCTGCAATATCGCGGGGCTCTCCATGAGCGAGCTCGGGTTCTCGTGTAGCAGTCCAGAGCCGCGCTCCTCGTCTTCCACCAAAGGCCCGATAATCATAGGAGGGCCCACCAGCTTTCGGAGGTAGATACTCCCATTGGTTATCTTCTTCCTAACCACCCATTCAATCTCATCCAAGAAGATCTACAGACCGTTCCGTTCGCCTTGAGCTCAATGTAAGTCTGGAAGAACAGCTCCGTCAAATCCAAATTGATTTCGTCCCTTGGACCAGGGATGGGATCCGTCGAGAAGTCGAGCTATGTCTTAAAAACAGCCTCGAGCCCGACATCCTCGCCAGCTGTCCGTCCTGCCTCCACCATCCGGTATTCCCTGCCCGCACGTCACCATCCACATCCACAAGACCAGGCGGGAACGCCCAGAATACAGCCGTCGAGGACTAGAGGGTATCCGCACGCGAGGATTCGATAATGCTGTGATCGGGATAGGTGGGCTTAGCGTCAAACATGGTTTAGCCACGAGGGACATGGCAGAAGCAGAGATCAAGAGGGCTGTCATCGGGACATCCCAGGCATTACGATGCCAGCGACGAGTCCAAACTGGAGACAGTGAAGCTTATGTCAATAGCCCCTCTTTCAGCCGTTAATGTGGTAATAACTGAGGCTTTGGAGAAGAGACATTGCGAGGCTTCGTGGAAAGGGAGTAGAGAGTCCTGCGAACCGACCTAGTCGTCAAGACTCTTTGCGGGTACATCAATCAGGCATTTCTTGCTGTAGTACTTCTTGTCAACTGCGTCAGAAACCACTGCCTTTAATGCGACTCTACCACTATAACCACTTTTGATCAGCTCGGCGATCACAGTATTACAGCCTACGAACATCGTGCAGTTGTCGCCCGGCGGCAACGAAGCTGGAAGGGGCTTGGTAGTCTCCCCATGTAACGCAAAAAGTGCTAGATTGCCAGGCAACCTTAAGGACCCGGGACTCGACCGATATTTGCCGCCGTTACCATTATCTGTGGCGGACCAAGTTGGCCGAAAGACGTCAAAAAACCTACGCTTATGGTCACCTTCAATCTCGGCTTCTCGCCCCTGACCTGTCTCACTAGTGTGTATGTGGACAAGACCGCCCCACATATCGCTGAAATAGCTATGACGGTATCCGTAACAGTGAGATTTTGAGCCCAACCCTGCATTACCGTGCTAACCCCCGTTTCTATGTAGGGAACTCCCCATAGCTCTTGACTTACCTTATGCACCAGATGAACTTTAGGCATCGGCAATTGCTATGGAACCATCATCGGTGTTTGTCAACATAATTGGCGCATAGACTCCATGTTTTCTTGCTAAGAAATCTGTTGTTCATCAAAACGCCCTATCCTTGTGTTCTCTGGATTGAGCCATAATTCAGCTCAGAATCCAATTTCGAGTTTCCCCCAACCATCTGACCATCTCCTGGTGTCGAACGTATAAGCGGCCTCGTGGACCTCCCTTCGCTGCTCCAGGAGAGCCCCGCCACAGCCACTGTGTCGTTGTTCGGGCATCAGGGGGCTAACCTCGCCGTCTCCCAATCGCAGTTCGTGTTTACAACCAATAAGGTGCTGTCTCCGCTAGAGCTACTCCCTTCCGTCGCAAGTCCCTTTGCAACTGCTTAATCTCTCGCTCTCTTTTTTGCATAGTTCTTTCTGTAAGCGAGTTGCCTCTTGGGCCACCTCTCCATTGGCCTATCTGCATGCATTCTGCCATTTTTCAACCTGCTCAACGAAAAGACCTTTCTACCGACAATACTCAGCCTATTCCGCTTGGCTTAGCCTTGCTGTCTCATGACAAATAGAAACTTATCCTCTGTACTTCAACGTTCCGGGTCTTACCACCCCGGTGCACCAAACCCTCCGCCCTAGCCTGCTTTCTCCACTTATCCAAGGCGGCTTCCAGAAGGCCCGTCTCCTTAGCAATCCTACTTACAGGTTGGTCGCAGGTGTCATCATTCGCATCAGCATGGAGTACTTGAATACTTCACTATATCTAGCCACGGTTGTCCCAGCCTCTTGAACCCACCATACTTCACTCAGAGCCCTCTGACAGCCAGCTTAACGCATAGAGCTTCTAATTGTGCACTCCTGTTCAATCAAGCACTACTGCTCACCTGATTAGTAATGACTACCTTAGTAAAGTCTACCAGTTGGTTCTTCTTCTCCAGGAGTCTTCTACGCTCAATCATACCTACAAATACCGGAATGCTCTCAACATATTGGTCACAGTCATCAATGGCGATTACCGCCAATCCGACTGTTTCTTCGTCACCACTGCGTTTCCGATACTCCTCCCCGACTCCGCTGATAGTGTACTCCCACGCTTCAAGATCCTGAGATACCAGCTGCCGATAAGTATTGTGGAGCCTGCCTATGGCCAAGATATACTCTCGGACAAGGGGTCTGATGTCTATCCTGTCCCCTAAGCCCTTTAGTTCATCAAGAATATCTCTTTTGAATTTCCGGTCCAACTCCAGTCTTCTGAGGTTAACATATGGGATGACGACAAAGTATTTGTCATGACTAGGACTTTCTCGTTTACTGGAATACTCAAGAGAACTTATCGGTAGAGCTCTATGCTGCACATAATTCCTTAGGGCATCCATGGCCCGATAGCCCATAGACGCATCGTATTCCTCAGAGATTTGCTCCCTAAAGTTCTCGGCTTTATGTCCACCATCTCTGCACATTAGGTTAAGATCATGCCGAACCGAGTCCAAATATAATCTGCATGCAGCAAGCATATTCATAAGTCTTTTGCTGAAAGCCTGGATATTCCCAATTGACCAGCTATGATAGGGAAACATCGCTCCTCTTAGCGCTTGATTCAACAACTCGCTTTCATACTCGTAGTAGTTTTCTATGGCAATATCATACTTTTCCTCAGGCCCCAACGCCACAACCAGGTTCTCTTTGGCAGCTTTAGTAGTCTCGAATCGTGCCCTCGAGATTTCTAGCTCCACATCACATTCTAGTACCTGTCTGGTCAATATGTACTTCAATCATACCAGCTCCTCAAAGTCTATTAACATAAGTCGCCACAGAATTACTGGCTTCTCAATTACTGCCCCTCATTGTGTCCACTCATCGGTTGCAGTCGGGAACCTACTATCATCCCCTGAGTGATTGGTCTAGCCCTTTGATCTCGGGCATTATGCCACGACTTTCAGGCAACTTCAGAGACTGGTTGGAACAACAAAGCACCGTAGGAAATAATCACCTGGCAAGTCTTTATACTTAATGCCAATATCCGAACAGATGGCCTTCATCAGCCTAATGTTTATCGTCTGCTGCTTTCGGCGTCCTGGCCGATCTGGACGTGTCAAGTATTCATAGCTCGTCCATAGGCGCAATAACCGCGTCCGAGTCAGAGAGACCAGCAGC
>JAAYRF010000045.1 GCA_012518905.1 Bacillota bacterium
ATTTCTTAATGGTGCCGAAGGAGGGACTCGAACCCTCACGGGGGGTTACCCCACGCGATTTTGAGTCGCGGGCGTCTGCCTATTCCGCCACTTCGGCATGGCCTTAGCACAAATAATCCATAGGGATTTTGGCGACAGAGACATAATAGCATATTTCTAGGGCAATGACAAGGGCCATCTGATATCAGGTATTGGATTTGGCACCAACTGGACCACCACTTTTGTTGACATACATGCTATGGAGTGCTATTATTGACTGTAGTAATCATTATCATTCAATTTAGGTCTGAGAGAGCCCTGGAGGGAGTTCTATGACAAAAGAAGGACGGGGATTCCTCAGAAAAACCAAACAGCGAGAGGTGATCCTGTCGGTATTGCGTAGCACCGACACTCATCCTAATGCTGATTGGATCTATGAGGAAGTGAAGCAGGTGTTGCCTAATGTTAGTCTAGGGACTATCTATCGTAACCTGCGCATTTTGGTGGAATCCGGAGAAGCCCTGGAGCTTTGCTACGGCAGTGCGGCTAGTCGTTTTGATGGCAATCCCCAAAACCATTATCATTTTGTTTGTGAGAAGTGTGAGAATGTCTATGATCTGAAAGTGCCGGTTAACGATGAGGTGGCTCGGAGACTATCTGATGTTACCGGTCACTTGATTACTGACCACCGACTGGAATTCTATGGAATCTGCAAGGACTGCAAGGTATACAACGATGCTTCCACAAGGCATGAAGACTAATCTTCGACAAGGTCGCTTCGTAAAGAGGATCAATCGTTTTGTCTGTCTGGTAGATTTTGGCGTAGGTAGGCCTGTACTGGTACATGTGCCTAGTTCAGGTCGGATGGAAGAGCTGTTGGTTCCTGGTGCTAGGGTAATAGTCGAGCCTTTCCCGGAGGATGGGAAGCACAAAACGCGGGGGCGGTTAACCCGAGTATCGCATCGAGGAAAACACTGGGTATCTATAGACTCCCATCTGCCTAACCGATTGATGGAAAAAGCCATTGGCCAGGGAGTCTTACCGGAGTTTGCCGATCTGGAGGATTTGCGCCGGGAAGTTGCTTTCGGTGGGAGCCGGCTGGACTTTTCTTTTAGACGCCATGGAAAGCTAGGGTTCATGGAAGTAAAATCAGTGACTTTAGTGGAAGGCGGGATTGCTCTTTTTCCCGATGCGCCCACTTTGAGGGGAACGCGGCATGTCAAAGAATTGGCAGATGCTGCCCAGGAAGACTACCAAGCATATCTGATATTTGTGATTCAACGGGCTGATGCCAGACTATTTTCGCCCAACTGGACAAGGGATCCTGATTTTGCCCAGGCAGTTTCTGAGGCAATGGATATTGGGACAACCGTCCTGGCGTATGATTGCAGTGTGACTCCCGCCGATGTAGCATTGAGAGGCTCTGTGCCAGTTGTGTTGAAGGAAACATAGCTGGGACCGGAAGGGAGAAGTGACTTACCTGGTCCCAGCTTTTCGTGGCGGGTGGCGTCAGTAAGGGTGCTTAGCTTAGCTACATCTTGAATAACCACACTGAGGACAGTTATTGCAGCCCTCTTCGTACCTCAGGATACTACCACAATCGGGGCATTCCCCGGCCGGTGCAGCGGTGTCCAATGCAGTTTGTATGCTCTGCATCTCCTGACCAGTGTTTCGCCAGTGCAAATATCGCTCCAGTGCTATGGCAATGCCATCGGGGCCCGAAAGGACCATACCCCCATTAAACCAGACTGGAGCAGAAGAACGGATGCCCCGCAGCTGCTTGATTATATCCTCTACTGGAATTCCCGCCCTAAGGGCGGTGGATATCAGGCGAGCTATGGCTTCGTTGTTGGCTGCAGCATCTCCCCCAGTCTTACCGGTCTGGGCGAACACCTCACAAATGCCGTATTCATCTTCATTGATAGTGACATACATGTTTCCGTGGGCAGTGGGGATCCTTTGCGTTCGTCCTGTTGTAACCTGGGGGCGGGGTCGAACAACTGTTTTAGGTACCTCTGATGGGGCAGCAGTCTTTGGCTCCTCCTTGGTGACGGCGAGAACCTGGCCTTGGCGACTACCGTCTCTATAGATGGTAATTCCTTTACACCCAAGACGATACGCTTCTCGGAAGACTCTGGCTACATCTGCTTGGGTAGCTTCATGGGCGAGGTTCACAGTTTTGGACACGGCATTGTCGGTAAACTCCTGAAAGGCTGCCTGAATGCCCACGTGTTGTTCAGGCGTAATATCGTGGGCTGTGGCAAAAAGATCCTGTACCCAATCGGGTACCTCATCTATTCCCCTGACCGAGCCTTTCCTGGCGACAGTTTTCATCAGTTCAGGGCTGTAGAAACCGTGCTCTTTGGCTAATTGCTCAAAGAGCGGATGAACCTCGATCAACTCATCATTATCCATCACAGTACGGGTATAGGCTACAGCAAAGAGGGGTTCAATCCCCGACGAGGCGCCCGCGATAATGCTTATGGTCCCAGTGGGAGCGATGGTGGTTATGGTGGCATTGCGCAGAGGTGGAGTCTTCCCGTTGTCATAGATGCTGCCCTTAAAATTGGGAAATGGCCCTCGCTCTTGGGCCAGCTCCATTGAGGCTTGGCGAGCCTCTTGCTGAATGAACCCCATTACTTCTCTAGCCGCGTCTATGGCTACTTGAGTATCATAAGCTATGCCCCGTTGGATGAGCATATCGGCGAATCCCATGACCCCCAAGCCGACTTTACGATTTGCCTTAGTCATGTCCTCAATCTCCGGTAGAGGATAGCGGTTAGCATCAATTACATTATCTAAAAAATGGATGGCTAGGTGCACAACCTTGCGAAGCCGCTCCCAGTCCAGATCATTTCCCATAGTGAATTTTCCTAGGTTAATGGACCCTAGATTACAGGATTCGTATGGCAAGAGCGGCTGCTCCCCACAGGGATTAGTCGATTCAATCTCCCCCACATGAGGTGTGGGATTATGTTCGTTGAGTCGATCGAGAAAAATAATGCCAGGTTCTCCGTTGAGCCACGCCATTTCGACTATCTTGTTGAAAACATCCCGAGCGTTAAGCCTGCCACAGGGCTCGTTTGTCCGAGGGTTGATCAGATCATAGCTGGCTCCTTCTTCTACAGCTTGCATGAATACCTCCGTGACGCCAACAGAGATATTGAAATTGGTCAACTCTCGTGGGTCTTGTTTGCAGGTAATGAAATCAAGGATGTCGGGATGATCAACCCTTAGTATCCCCATGTTGGCACCTCTGCGGGTGCCTCCTTGTTTGACGGCTTCAGTTGCTGCATTGAACACCTTCATGAAAGAAATGGGGCCGCTAGCCACTCCTCCAGTGGAAAGGACCTTGTCGTTTTGGGGACGTAGACGGGAAAAGGCGAAACCTGTACCACCCCCGCTTTTGTGTATGAGGGCAGCATTTTTGACTGCTTCGAAGATTGCCTCCATCGAGTCCTCTACTGGCAATACAAAGCATGCCGATAGCTGTTGCAGTTCCCGACCGGCATTCATCAGTGTGGGGGAATTCGGTAGGAACTCCAGCCGATCCATGATTTCAGTGAAGGCAGATTCGGTTGCGGCTATCTCCTTCACGTCTGCTCCATAGTGGGCGTCAACGGCTGCTATATTACGCGCTACCCGCTGAACTAACTCTTCCGGTGATTCAATCACTCGACCTTCGGAGTCTTTGGCTAGGTATCGCCGTTCCAGTACAGTTCGGGCGTTATCACTTAATTGCACACTCATCATCCCTTCCTCTGAATAACCCCACATATAGTTGTCAGTTTATTATACTATACAATATGTTGGGAGTCACCCGAGCCAAGGGGCGGAAATCCAGCGGATAGTGGCAGGACTTCACTTAAGCTTTTCATTTTGAGGCTGGACATGCCTTTTGCCAATCTTTCAGCACGTATGTTCGAATCAAACGTCTAAAGGCAGGCTACCAAGGTGTTTTAGGTAGCCTGCACTAGGACTAAAATACCGGGTTCTAGACTATCGCCTCTAGCCTAGTTATTATCACTGAGCAATCCGCCGAGAATGCGTTGGGTCAGCTCCACTTGACCGTATTGCTGGGCGGTTTTCCAATCTCGCTGTAGCAAGGCTACTATGAGCTCTACTGGAAGGTCCCACTGCTGGGCTAGGGCCTCGGCCAAGCGTTCTTGCCCCAGACCACCTAGGGCAGTCCAATCTTGGGTCAAAAGGGCCTCGGCTTCATGGGGTTTCACCCCGTTTTTCAGCATCTGATCATAGAGGCCGTATTTCATTTCGTCACGAACCTTTGGCCAATCGCCTGTCAAAAGGGCGCTGAGCTGTTCTTTGGTGATTAGGCCTTTGGAAAGATCAGTAACCTTGGACATGACATCGGCTTGGGTTACTATGCCATTAGCCTTTATAAACTGGGCTCGGCCAAAGTTGCTTGTCACTACGTAGACCTGGTCGCCCTCCACCAGATTAGCCGCCTGTGATTTGGTTGTGTTCCGCAGAATGCTGGCATCAGGAGCTACCTCCAGTATCAAAGCCTGGCCGACCAATGGGGTTACCATGATGGTATTAAGATCATTGGTTGCCTGCAGGGTGCCCTGGGCCGTAGTCAAGTCCCGTGCAGCTCTAATCATCGCTGCTGTCTCTGCCCGGTTGGCTGCCCGATCTGGTTGAAATCTGGTCTCAATAACAGGGGGAAGAATGCCTAATCGGTTTGCAATTTCCACAGAGTTGTATGCCCAATGGTTTTCGGGAACATCATCGAAGCTTGGCCACCAACCAAACTGGGTGCCGTCAAAATCTCCATCAAGCTTGACTGCCCTTGTGAGCATTTTGGCCATTTCTGCGCGGCTGATCTTGGCATTAGGTCGGAATGTGCCATCGGGATAACCCGTGATGATTCCTTTTTCTGCCAAGGTGCTGATGTCTTTCTTGGCCCAGTGAGTCTGTGTATCGGAAAAGCTATTCTTGACCGAAGATTCGTAGTGAAATGCCTTAGCTAACATTCTAGCAAATTCGGCTCTGGTAACCGGATTATCTGGACGGAAAGTATTATCTGGATAGCCACTAATGACGCCATCTTTGATCAACCTATTGATGTCATCTTTCGCCCAGTTTGCAGAGATATCGCTTAGTTGTGCCCCATGGACTATGCTGCTTAGTAACATGATCATGAGCAGTGCCAGGGCTAGCATCTGAATTGTAGAACGTCGCATAAAAATCAATCTCTCCCTTCCCGAAATACCTCGCTGCCTTAGGGTGGGCCAAGAGTAGTAATAGGGGACCATGGGCTCTTTGCATCTGCTATAATGCTAGCATAACACGATTCACAATACTACCGATTTGAGTATGTAAGTTTCAACTGAAGTGGTGTATTATGGCCAAATGATCCAGTGTCTGCTGCGACTGACTAGATATGGATCGGTCAAAGAGGTAAAGAGAGGCAGCGTATGGAATACATGCTGGGACTCTAAGTGTCTGTTTATGCAACTTCACATACCTGGGGTGGTAACATGCAAGCCGATACTGGCAGATCCAGTGAGAAAGTGGTATTGGTGGATGGCAATAGCCTACTTCACCGTGCCTTTTATGCATTGCCTACTTTGACGACAAGCCAGGGTGAGCATACTAATGCAGTCTTAGGTTTTACCAATATGTTATTGCGTTTGTTGGAAGATGAAGAACCTGAATTTGTCGCCGTGGCCTTTGATCTGCCGGGACCGACGTTTCGCCATGAGCAATTTGAGGACTATAAGGGTCATCGACCGGATATGCCCGATGAGTTGGTACCGCAGGTCTCCCTAGTTAAAGGCATACTGGAGGGTTTTTCAATACCCATAGTTGAGCTACCCGGCTATGAAGCTGATGATATCATCGGTACTCTAGCCTGCTATCATAGGGATTTGGGTCGCGAGGTGGTGATTGTCACCGGTGATCGCGATTGTCTGCAACTGGTTGGCGGCAATGTGAAAGCCATGATCACCCGCCGGGGAATTCGGGATCTGGAAATCTACGATGCAGAGCATGTCAAGGCCAGACATGGTGTGCCACCGGAGTTGGTGGCAGATCTCAAGGGGCTCATGGGAGATGCCTCTGACAACATTCCAGGAGTGCCTGGGATTGGCCCCAAGACAGGAGTCAAGCTGTTGAAACAATTTGGGAGTCTAGATGGTATCTTAGCCAATCTCGAGAAGCTCCGGGGAAAACAACAAGAGAATTTGAGACAATATGCAGACCAAGCGCGGCTTAGCCGCAAGTTAGCCACCATTTGTTGCGATGTGCCCGTTGAGCCCGAACTCGGCTGCTATACCCGGGACATGTGGCGAGAAGATGTGCTCTATCAGCTGCTTACAAGGCTGGAGCTTAGGAGCCTGCTCTCCCGCTTGTCTTTGGACCCTGAACCCCAAACTAATATCTGCGGCGGGCCACATGTCAATGCACCTAAGGGTGCAGAAGCAGATATGGACTACCGCCTTTTCAGCTCCTGCTCGGAGATGGCAGCTTTCGCCCAGAAACTCAAAGATGACGACAGAGATATTCTCTATCTAGATCCATATGTTGATCACGTGGATAGCATCGATACTGCGTTAGTGGGTCTTGGGATGAGCGATGGTACATGGGGTGGGTTTATTTCCTTTGGCGCTCAAGGGGGCAGTGATGGAGATGATGACCGACGGAAGCTAAGGGGTATGGGTGTTTTTAAGGAGCTCATGGAGGATAGAAGGCTGACCAAGGTATGTTTTGACACCAAATCTTTCCTTCATGCCCTAAGTAATGAAGGTATTTTGCTATCTGGTCCTCTATTTGATATCTCTCTGGCGGCGTATCTTCTAAACCCTGGACAAAACATTAATAACATCGAGGATGTCTTTTTGCAGATACTAGATGTTTACCTGCCGGGTCTAGAGGAGTTGACGGGAAAGGGAGCCAAGGCCATTTCCGTGGGAGAGGTAGACCCCGGCAAGCTCGGTGACCTCAGCCAGTCGCGGATGGCTCATATGCACCAGCTGACAGCTATCCTCAGTGACAATCTGAAGGAGCAAGGGCTTGATAGGCTATACTATGAAGTAGAGCTTGCCTTGGCGCCGGTCTTGGCTATGATGGAGCGTCGGGGAGTCGCTATAGACACCGATGAATTGAGAAGGATCTCAGAAGAGTTAGGTGAGCGGATAGATCGCCTAACCGATGCGATTTATTTGCTCTCTGGTGCGGAGTTCAACATAAATTCTCCTAAACAATTGGCGGAGATCTTGTTCGATAGGTTAGGGCTGCCGGTCATTAAGGAGACAAAAACGGGACCCTCTACTGATGCGCAGGTCTTAGAGGAACTAGCCGAAGAGCATGAGATAGCTCAGCTTTTGATGGACTATCGACAGTTGGTAAAGCTTAAATCCACCTATCTCGACAGCTTAGAGCCCCTGGTTCACCCGACAACAGGGAGGATACACACCAGCTTCCATCAGACTGCAACTGCCACCGGGCGGCTGTCTAGCGTGAACCCGAATCTCCAAAACATCCCCGTTAGGACTGAGGAGGGGAGGCGGATTCGACGAGCTTTTATTGCAGGACTACCCGATTACGTGCTGCTGGCCGCCGATTATTCTCAGATCGAGTTGAGGATTTTGGCCCACATGGCAGGGGATCATGCTTGGATAAGTGCTTTCAGGTCGGGTGCAGATATTCATTCCCGTACGGCTGCTGAAGTGTTTGGTGTTGAAATCGGCGAAGTGACTCCTGCTTTGCGTGATGCTGCTAAAGCTATCAACTTCGGGATCATATATGGTATCAGTAGTTTTGGATTGGCCCGGGGGACTAATCTCACCCGTCAACAGGCCCAGGCTTATATCGATAGATACTTTGCAAAATACGCTGGTGTAAAAGCTTACTTGGACGAGACGGTGGAAGAGGCGAGAAAGCGGGGTTATGTTACTACTCTATTCGGGCGTCGCCGATATCTGCCGGACATAACCAGCCGCCGGTGGGCCCTAAGGAACTTCGCTGAAAGAGCAGCTATGAATGCTCCCATCCAAGGTACTGCTGCAGATATAATAAAGATGGCTATGGTCGCTGTGGAGGAGAAGATCAGGGTCAACGGACTTAGAGCACGGATGCTCCTGCAAGTCCATGATGAGTTGGTCTTTGAGGTGCACAATGAGGATCTTATGGCTACGGCAAAGCTAGTGAAGGCCGTGATGGAGGGAGTCGTCACCTTGTCCGTGCCTTTGGTGGTGGAAGTAAAGGCAGGGCCTAACTGGCGGGATGCAGCCCATTTGGACCTGGATTAGGGGGTGGAGGGTTGCCGGAACTACCTGAAGTTGAGACAATACGCCGCACTCTACAGGAGAGGGTACTTAATCTGCCGATTTTGGCTACCAAAGTTTTATATCCGCGGCTTCTCCAGAACTGCACAGAACTCGAGCTGGCCCAGGCTCTGTATGGTAGAGCATTTAAGCAGATTGATAGACGGGGTAAGTATTTGATTTTCCACCTGGATTCCGAAGATAGGGTTGTCTTCCACCTAAGGATGACCGGTAAGCTCGTGGCGGTACCTTGGTCATTTCCGATGGAGAAGCACACTTCCCTACAAGTGATTCTAGACCGTAATCTAGAGCTACGCCTGGTCGATCAGCGGAAGTTCGCAACCATGCACCTATTGCAGGGGCCTGGCTATGGGATGATCAAAGGTCTGGCTACCATGGGGGAGGAACCTCTCTCGGATGAATTTACTCCAGATTATCTGCTGGCCCAGTGCAGAGGCCGCAAAGCCCCGATTAAGTCAGTGATTCTAGATCAGAGGCGTATTGGCGGTCTAGGTAATATTTACGCAGACGAAAGCTTGTACAGAGCCAGGATCTTCCCCGGTCGGCCGGCGGGCTCGCTGACACCGAAGGAGATCCATCGCCTACATGCAAGCATTCAAGCCGTGATCCAAGAAGGTATTGCCTATAGAGGTACAACATTTCGAGACTATGTGGATGGGGATGGCCGTGTGGGAGGTTTCCAGGAGCGTTTACAGGTCTATGGTAGAGAAGGCCAAGCTTGCCTGGCCTGCGGCGAATCCATACACCGAATAAGAATCGCTGGTAGGAGCTCGTCGTACTGCCCGAATTGCCAAATATGATCTGGCAATGGGACGCTGGAGCAGAGACATGTGGCGCTCTTAGGGAGACTTATGCTGCGAAGTAACTTCTCTTACCCTGCACCCATAGGATAGGGATAGACTAAACCCTGGAGGGGATGTACGGGTGAGACTATCTGCAGTTCTTCTGTTGGCAGTAGGAATCAGCTTGGATGGGTTTGCTGCGGGAGTAGCGTACGGACTAAAGTGCATACGGGTACCGTTGGTATCTTTGTGGATAGTAAGCTTCAGCTCGGGAGTGGCGGTGCTCATAGCTATGGGGGCTGGGGCTTTTCTTGATCATTACCTGGATGGCTTTTCTATCTCCTGGGTGGGAGCTTTTTTACTTATTGGTCTGGGCCTGTGGAGCATTTTAGCGGAGCGACGTGAAGCCTCTTTGGTATCAGCGATAAGAACACAAGGCATCGAACAGGAAAACATGATCCTGAACCTACGGCTACAGCCCTTTGGTCTTATCATCCAGGTTCTCCGCGAACCACTAGCTGCAGATTTGGACTGTTCCGGGATGATTACTGGCTGGGAGGCCTTACTTTTGGGAGCGGCCTTAGCGGTGGATGCCATAGGTGTCGGTATTGCTGCAGCTTTGGTTGGCTTTCCGCTGACGGCAACTTGCATCAGTGTTACGGTGCTCAGTTTTGTGGCACTGAGCGGGGGGCTGCTTGTAGGACGCTATTGGGCCAAACGATTAGTAGCAGCCATACCGTTGTGGAGCTATGTGCCAGGCCTGATCCTTATTGGCATAGGGTTATGGTGGCTGATCACGTTGGGGAGGTGACGAGGATGTTGGTGGTTGGCTTGACTGGCGGGATCGCCAGCGGGAAGAGCACAGTTGCCAAGATGTTTGTGGAAAAGGGCTACAG
>JAAYRF010000046.1 GCA_012518905.1 Bacillota bacterium
CTGATACCTTCGCCTGCAACGGTTCAGAGTGAGGGTTTTCAACTACGAGGGTAAGACGAGTAGGTGCATCTCCCACCACTGCCGCTCTGTCGTGATATATAACCTTAGCCTTCATGGTGGGAGCCTTGAGGTTCTTAATGCCTCCGGTACCTACGTTGGTAGTAATCTCATCACCGAGGGGTGCCACCCACTTTTCCGGTAGTCCCTTGCGTCCCAGGATAATCCCTAAGATAGCACCCAAGGTAGCACCGGTGCAGTCTGTGCACCGGTGCAGTCTGTATCCCAGCCACAGTTAACAGCCTTACAAATGGCATCACCAAAGTCTTCACCATATCCTTGTAAACTGCCTCATCCAAATGGAGCCTAATCATGGCCCCCCCTTCACGTTTTGCCTTAAGCTCACTCACATAAGTATCTAGGCTCTTTCCGCAGTATATCTACTACCCACTCGAGCATTTCCATAGAACGGATTAGCCTGAGCACGGAATTTCCCGCTTGCCCCATCTCCATGATGCCACGATCAAGCAGTTCCTTGTCTATCCGCTCAAACTGTCTAGGAGTTCCCCATTGATGCAAGAACATCTGTTTCGTATGTCTGGTGCCGTCATAATCAATGATGATGCAGTCGGTGGGCTCCTTTTGCATATGGTACGAGACTTCCGCCAGCTCTTCCGCAGTATGCAAAGTCGTATTTGAGCCCTGTCCCACACCGATCAGCAGTATATGGCCCCCGGCTGCAGCCAGCTTATAGTAAGGGGTAGCAAGCCCACAAGGAGCGAGAGAATCGGCATGGCCTTCAAGCAAAGATTCTATCTCGGGCCCAAGGCCGGCCACCGAATGGGTGGGATGGAGGCTGCGCCTCGCCTCAGGCCGCTCCATAAATGCAGTGGGGATGCGGCCAGTCCAACAGGGAGTCCTCTTAACATCGAATACCGGCGGATTGGTCGGACCATGGTGCTCTGTACCGGTCAAAGTTGGCACCAAAATAGTCCCCTCTTCCCCCACCACCTCAAGCAGTGCATCTATTACGGTATTCGCTCCTCCCACAACATAGCCAAAGCTACTGAGAGAGCTGTGCACAAGGACTCCGTCTCCCTTATTCAGACCCAACTCCCGGAGCCCTCGGGCAATATCGGATTTACTTAATGTCGGCCCTTTCTTTCCCATAAAAGGTCAACACCTCCACTTGAATCCAGTCCTTGCCAAAGGGCAATAGTCGTTGGACAAAGATTAGCTAGTCAACAAGGTCGCCGCATCCTGATCTAGGTACAGTATGGCAGCATCGTGGCGACGGAGAACGGTCGCCGGACAATGGGTGCCTATCTCCCCTTCAATGGTCTCCTTCACCGCGTCCTGTTTGGTCTTGCCTGGCACCATACAGTAAATCCAGCGGGCAGACATCACCGCGGGGATAGTAAGAGTCAATGCCTTTTTGGGCACCTTATCTATGGATGGGAAACAGCCGTCGTTTACTTGCTGCTGGCGGCACTTCTCATCGAGTGTTACAATTTTCACCAAAGATGGATCCTCAAAATCCGCCACCGGCGGGTCATTGAAGGCTATATGACCATTCTCGCCGATTCCGATAAAAGCGATATCCAAAGGATACTTCTTGAGAAGCTCAGCGTATCGCTTCGCTTCCTCCTCAGGTGAAGGAGCATCTCCCTTGAGGTAATGGATCTCTTTGAAATCTACTTTGCTAAAAATATGGTCATCTAAAAATACGGCAAAGCGCTGCGGGGCATCACTGGCCAGCCCTAGATATTCGTCTAAATGAAAGGCTCTAACCTTCTGCCAATCGATATTCGGTTCTGCGATTAAAGCCTCCAAGAATTCATTTTGCGACGGTGCCGCGGCAAAGGCCACATTGACAAATTCCTGCTGATCCAAAAGCTCCCGGATCTTCGCCCCCGCTGCCTTGGCTGCCGCTCGGCCCATGGCGGGCCGATCCCGATATATTTCCACTTCTAGCTTTTCCACCTTACAAGCCTGGTCTGGCTTCATCACGCAATTCCTCCTGAGTATGGTTTTTTCCACGTTCAAGTCCTACTATGAACGGCTGTAGACAACTCTGCCACCTACTATGGTCTTCAGAACCGATAGATCCTCAGCCAGTACCGCAATATCTGCGTATTTGCCCGGATCGAGGCTACCCATCTCCCCATCTATACCGAGGATTTTTGCCGGCGTAAGGGTGGCCATCTTTACTGCTTCGATGAGGGGTACCTCTGCCAGTTCCACCATGGTGCGCAAGAGCTGGCTTCCGGTGACTACACTACCGGCAAAGGCGGATTTGTCCGGTAACCAACCTACCCCTTCCTCTACCAAGATCACCTGCCCATCCTCTCCGCTGCCTAAGCGGTGCCTCCCCTCCGGCATGCCGGCGGCGGCTAAAGCATCGGAGCAAAGCGCCATTCTCTGGGAGCCCTTGCACTTATAAATTAGCTTGAGGAGTGCTGCAGGCAGATGCTTACCATCAGCGATAACCTCCACCGTGACCTCATCTAGAAGTAAACCCGATTCCACTGCCCCAGCTACCCGATAGCAGTTAACCCTTCTCACTCCTGCCATGCCTGAGTATAGGTGGGTCATATGGGTATACCCCGCCTCAACCGCGGCCAGCACTTCATCATAGGTGGCATCAGTATGACCCATAGCTGCAAGAATACCTCTTTTTCTAAGCTCCCTGCCCAGCTCTAGGGCCCCAGGTAACTCGGGAGCTGCTGACACCCGCATAATGAAAGGGTATTTGTCCAAGATTTCAAGATACTCCCGTGGGTCCGGATCCTTCAGATAACGGGGATCTTGGGCTCCCCGCTGCTGATGCGAAAAATAAGGACCTTCCAGATGGACACCCAAAAGGCGGGCCCCGGATACAGCTTCTTCCTTAGCCTGGGCAAAAACATCGAGGGCAGCCCGAAGTTCTCTGTCAGAGCTAGTTAGAGTTGTGGGGATAATAGTGGTTGTACCGCCCATAGCATGAATCTGTGCCATTTTGGTCAACCCTTTAACGCTTGCATCCATAAAGTCGGCGCCACCGCCACCGTGGATATGCATATCGATGATACCTGGAATGATCCACGCACCCTCTACATCGATAACCATTGCCTTCGGGGGAATATTGGCATCGGCCATGGCAAAGACATGCCCAATGCGCTCCCCATCCACGCTGACTCCTCCTGGCGACATGATCCGATGGGGCGTGATGACTTTACCGTTAACAAGATACAACTTGCCATATGGTGGCTTGGCTTCCATCTAGATTCCACCTTCCTGTAAGGCAGCGGCATAGCTAGGGCGACTGGATGCACCCCGCCCGTTCCAACTCTCCAGGGCGAATACCCGCTCTAGGGCTAAGGCATAGGCACCCATCAAAGCTGCGCTGCCCCGCATAGTAGATGTTTGAATTTCCACTGTCTGTCCCAATTCCTTCAGGGTACGGTGTTTGACTTCCCCTCGCACCCGCTCCAAAAGCCCATCGCCAAGTGCCGCCAACTCTCCCCCTAAGATAATCATCTCTGGGTTGAGTAGATTCACTAGATTGGCAACCAGAATCCCAATCGCTTGTCCCGTCTCTTCTACGACCCTTTGAACTTCCGGCAAGCCCTTTAGTGGCGGCAAAAGAAGATCCTTAACTGCCAGTCTATCGGCGTCTATGCCATGTTCGGCAAACACACTCCCAGGCACGGTCTGGCACACCTTAGTCAAGACGGCTCTGGTGCCACAGATAGCTTCTAGACAACCTCGATTTCCGCAGGCGCATAAGGGGCCATTGTCGGCTAACAAGGTCACGTGTCCAACCTCACCGGCATAGCCCCGTACACCACCGGAGATTTCGCCATCCGATATAATTCCAGCCCCGATTCCCACAGATAGGTTGATAAACACCAAGTGTTTACGGCCCCTGCCTAAGCCGTACTCCTTCTCTGCCAGGGCAGCGGCGTTGGATATGTTCTCAACCTGAACAGGAATGCCGCCAATAGCCTGGGAGATCATGGCACTTAAGGGCACCTTCACCCAATCTAGATTGGAGGACCTTTCTACGACCCCTCTATGGGATGAGACAAGGCCTGGAGAGGCTACACCGGCCCAAAGAATAGCCTCAGGGTCTACCCCAGTCTTTTCTACCAAAGAGTCAAAGCTGACTCTTATGGCCTTGACAACATCATCTGGTAGCGCCGTATCGAGGCTTTGCTCATCTTCAGCCAAAATGTTCTGAGCTAGATCGAAAATCGCGGTTACTAGCTCGCCCCGTTGCAGTCGTACGGCAAACACATTGGCTGCCATAGGGTTTAGTTCTAGGAGAATAGGCCGCCGTCCACCACTGGATTCGCCATGCCCCACTTCCTTGATGATGCCGGCTTCCAATAGCTCTGAGGCAATCACCGTTACCGTCGAAGGAGTAAGTCCCGTCTCTTTGGCGATTTCAAAACGGGCGATGGGACCCAGTCTGCGGATGACGTCCCGTACCAATAGTCGATTCATTACCTTTAGATCTCTGCTGTTACTACCTGTTCGCATTTTACTTACATCCCTTTATGCTTCACTGCATGTCGATCGTACCCGTATGCAGGATCAGCATCTTATCGTCTATGCTCTTCCTTGAGCTTTCGCTTCATCACTTCATTGTCTCAAAACATTCTCATACGCCTTTGCTCATATGTTCAAGGATTTTGCCGGGATCCATCAGAAAACCATCATAGCCATGGCAAGCTCGGCCAGCTGTCTATGCCCCTAGTGGCATCTTTTCCAGAAGCTCTATTAGGAGAATCAGATTCCTGCTGATATGAAATGGATCCTTGACCGGTAAGGCCACAACTCTGTCCATAGGCTCACCATATCTATCCCTAATTTGGATCCATTCACCGATGGCAGGGTTAGAATTGGGAAAAGTACGGAATGTATAGGTATGTGCCTTTTCATAAAGTCTCCAGAGGCTGTCCCTGCCGGTAAGGGCATACCCTAAGAGAGTGACGTAGACTGCCTCGGAATGGACCCACCAGAGTTTATCAGACCAACCTTCGAGGATTTTCTTAGTCAAAGGATGGTCAGCGAATTCCCCTAGCTCACCCCGGGGCTTGCCGCCTTGATAATCCACAAAATGGAACAAGCCGCCATATTCACTATCCCATCCGAGCTCAAAGGATTTTTCTATCACGCGACAAGCCAAATCAGTGATCTGCTCCCGCTGCTCCTCGCCGAGTTCTATAGCGTAGTGCAACAGGAACCACATATCCTCTAGACTATGGCCGGGATTAACGTAACGGCCCAAGATGCAGTCATCGTCTTGCTTGGAATCGTGGACTAGCTCCCGGATAACGCCATCTGGGCTAATGAAACTCTCCATGATATCCTGGGCCAGACGATGACACCAGGCAGCTACCGCATCGGCTGATGGATGCTGGAGCACCTTTGCCGCTCGAAGTAGCTCTTGACTGGTATTAAGCAGAATCATGGGTATACCGTGGGCTCTATATCCCTCAGGCAAAGGTTCGGGTTCAGTGCGAAACTTCCTACCCTCAAAGCGCCGAGTGATAGATTCATGGAGTCTTAGCGCAAGTTCTAAGGCTTCGCGATCCCCTTTCACTGCAGCATATTTAGAAAAACCTAGCACGACAAAGCAATCGGCATAGGTACTGATGCCATAGCCTTGGCCCGGTACCGGCTCTTTAGGGGTGCCATCGCGAGCGAGCAGAAAAGCACTATTACCCTCCGGCAAGAAGCTGTGATCTTTCAGGAACTCATATCCCCTTTGGGCCAAAGTCAGATATTTGGATGGGCCAGCTTCCATCTCGGCAAGCTTGGCCAACAGCCACACCATCCGCCCCTGGGACCAGATGTACTTATCCGTACTAACCAGCTGATCACCATATACGCTAAAACAGGTGAAGTACCCCCCATATTCTTCGTCTATGGCTTTGCCGAGCCAAAAAGGCAGTATGTTGTTCTTGAGATGATTTCGATAGAACTCAAGGCGTTGCTGCAGCTCTTCCTTATGCATACTCTTTACTCCTAACGTTTCGTGATCTTCTCTCACTCGCTTATAGTACCTGAATTTACCCTTCTCTTACTTTCCCTTACCCTTTGATGCCTGTCAAGGAAACACCTTCAATAATGTGTCTCCGAGAGATAGCAGAGGCAGTACCCTTAGTTTTTTCAATCAACCAAGTATGTTCCGTTGTTAGAGTTCTGCAACACTCTTTCAATTTCCTCCTTGTTATTCAGGTTCTGTTCCTACAATTAGATTTGATAGGTAAGGCTTCAACTACCCATCAACCTTAGCCGCCACCACTCCTCCCATCTTGTATCCCGGTGCCAATGTGTAAAGTCGTTTCACCGTCTCATCGGTATTGACATGGGAGGCCACAATTCTACCGACGAATAGAACATGATCACCTGTAACTAGCTGGGATTCCAGCTTGCACTCAAAGTTGGCCACTGCATCAGCCAGCAGTACAGAATCCACCTCGGTAGCTGGCTGAGTAGCAACGGGGAATTCCTGCATTTTGTCCATGTCCCGACCAGAATTGGTTCCATAAAAGAGCGCCGCATCGGCCATGGTGCTAGAGGGAAAAGCCAAGACAAACTCCCCGGCTTCTTCTATGACGGCCCGGGAATGGCGGGCAAGTCCTACGGCGATGGCCATCATCGGTGGTTTGTGGGAGGTGATCATGGTCCAACCTAGAGTAATGGGATTGTATCGACCCTTCCCATCTTTGGCAATGGCGATGACCACAGCCTCGGGATATTTCCGAGAAACCGCCTGGGTGTACGCCTTCTTGATCTGCACTGATCATCATCTCCTTTAATTTTTATTACTTCTATGGATTACCGCTTGGCAATCAAACTACGGGACACTCAGTCTGTACTGGGCCTTCCGATCCGTTTGGAATTCAAGAACACACTCATCAATTCTTACGGTCGGCACCGTTGTCCCCTGAGAGAAAACAGCCAGAGGGGTCTTGCACCGAACTCGGCATCTATTGCCGAAAATTGACGTGAGCCAAGCCTCGGTTACCTCACCATCTGCCCAAGCAATATCCAACTTGAAACCACCTCGGCCCCTAAGCCCCCGCACATATCCTTGCTTCCAGTCAGAGGGCAACGCCGGTAGTAGGTGAAGTTCCCCCGCATGACTCTGCAAAAGCATCTCGGCGATGCCCGCGGTAAAACCAAAATTGCCGTCAATCTGAAAGGGCGGATGGGCACCAAACAGATTGACATAAACTCCACCTTGTTGATTATCAGTCCTACCATCGTCCACCAAATTCAAGAAACCATCGATGAGCCTTAGGGCTCTATCTCCATCTTGGAGCCTAGCCCAAAGGTTGATCTTCCACGCCAGACTCCAACCTGTCCCACCATATCCTCGCCTTTCCAGAGCTTCCCGGGCGGCGGTAAAAAGCTTTGGTGTCTTCTCCTTCGTAATCTGACGGCCGGGGTGAAGACCCACCAGATGGGACAGATGACGGTGATGCCTATCTTCTTCGTCAAAGTCTGCAAACCATTCCTGGATCTGACCATGTCTACCGATGGATATAGGGCGGAGCCGCCTACGCACATCCTTGAGCTTGATCTGAAAATCGTGGTCAGTATCCAACGCCTCGGCAGCTTCCAAACAATTAGTGAACAGCTCCCATAGAAGAGACATATCCATGGTACAAGCCATACTGACAGCAGCCTTTTCCCCTTGTGAAGTCAGGAATTTATGCTCAGGTGAAGTGGAAGGCGCTGTCACCAAATGGCCTTGCTCATCTTCCATGAGCCAATCCAAATAGAACATTGCGGCCTTTTTCATCACGGGGTATGCCTTTTCCCGAAGAAATGTCTCATTTCTACCAAAGACATAATGCTCCCACAGATGCTGGCATAACCATGCTCCTCCCATGGGCCACATAGCCCAGACGGGATCACCATGACCATAGTCCCCTACCGGTGCCGATTGCCGCCATATATCCCCATTATGGTGGGCAACCCAGCCTTGACAGCCATAATTGGCTCTGGCTGTTTTCGCACCGGTTACGGCCAGCTCCTGTATATAATCTAGAAGGGGTCCGTGGCATTCTGCCAGATTGCAGGTCTCCGCCGGCCAGTAGTTCATCTGAGTATTAATGTTGAGGGTATAGTTGCTACTCCAAGGGGGGCGAGTCTCCTGATTCCATATACCTTGAAGATTCGCAGGCTGCGTGCCGGGTCTGGAACAAGCAATAAGTAGATACCTTCCATACTGAAAAAGCAGTTCCACTAAACCAGGAGCCTGCACGCCATAGTCTCGTACCAGAACATCAGTGGGCAAGTCCATCTTCTCACTACTAGGATTGAGATGCAGCTCAACCCGACCAAATAGCTCCTGGTAATCTTCTATGTGCCTTTGCCGAATCTCATCATAGGATCTGGTAAGTGCACTAGTTAAGTACTTCCTGACGGGCACGGTCGGATCTTTGCCTTCCATAGATGGGGATCTATCGTACCCATTAAAGCTAGTTGCAGCACTGACTATGACAGTAGCCACGGTTGCGCCTTGCACATGGAGTCCATCTCCATCAACCCAAAAAGCACCACCTACCGTCTTCGCCTCTACCTGACACTCAAAGATCATACCTTCCCTTGAGTAGATGATCGGTTGGTCCTTATCATAATAATTGGGGTCCACGTGGCTGGGACACTTGCCTTGGAGAATCAGGGTGTTTCTCTGATGGTTAGCCTTGTGTCTTAGTTGGCTGTCCAACTTCACTTTAAAGCTTAGCATTCCCGGCCGGTCACACATCAAACGGAGAGCGATTACCTGATGGGGATAAGAGGCAAACACTTCTCGATTATACGTTGCGCTTCCCACCTGGTAGCTCACTTTGGCTATGGCTGTCTCGATATCTAGCTCTCTACGGTAGTTGGTGGCAATATCGCCGTGTTCCATCTTGACGTAGAGGCTGCCCAAAGGCAGGTAAGATTGTGTATAGGGCCCCATCATCTCCCTGCAAAGAGTATCTGCTTCAGCATGTCTACCTGCTAGTATCAATCTACGAACCTCAGGCAAGACAGCTTGTGCTTTGGGATTGTTCCAGTCTTTGGGGCCTCCGGACCAAAGAGTATCTTCATTTAGATCGAGACGTTCCCGCTCCACACCACCAAAAACCATGGCTCCCAGGCGCCCATTGCCAACGGGCAGGGCCTCTGTCCAAACAACAGCCGGCTTTTTGTACCACAGTCTCACTCATGCACCCTCCCTAGAGACTATCCCATCGAACACTGATTCAATTTGCACGCTGGGGTTTGAAGCAGCAGGGACTACATCCCTAGCGATTTACTTATGTAGTTGGCCATTGTGTTCCTCCCTCCCACTAGTCCTGGAGAGCGCTAGTTCTAAAGATTGACATTCTCCTACCCATGACATAGACTAGCCTTAGCTATATTAGCTATTGTGTTAGCTAGGAGGTGCCCTATGATCGTTAGTTCTACAGAGGTGCAAAACAACTTCGGTAAATACCTGATGCTAGCCGCCGAAGAAGATGTTATCGTCACCCGCAATGGTGTGCCGGTAGCTAAGCTCTTGGGTTTGGATAGTGCTCCCCATCCATGGGGCTCTATTTCCAGCATAGTAAGGGAAAGGGCCCACCAAATGGCGTATGGACCTACGAAAGCCACCTATCAGGAATTTTTGGAGCTGACAAGAGACTCCGAAGAGCGGTATGAGTATATCGATGGAGAGATATATCTGTTGGCTTCACCAAAAACACCGCATCAGGCCGCCCTGACTGAGCTTTTCGGCCAGTTCTATAATTGGTTCCAAGGAAAGGAATGCAGACCATTCGTAGCTCCCTATTATATTACCCTCAGAAGATCTCCGGAGCAAATCAGTGTAGTGCAGCCGGACATCATGATTATCTGTGACCTGGACGAACAGCTCGGAGAAGACGGCTACTATAAGGGGGTTCCCAATCTCTTGGTGGAGATTCTCTCCGACAGCACTGCTCGCAAGGATCTACTTAAGAAACTCGATCTGTACATGTCATGTGGAGTTGATGAATACTGGATTGTCGATCCCGAGGATAGGCTTGTCCTGGTATATGGCTTCCAAGACAAGAAACTCTCCCGACAGGCCCTTTACAAACCGCCGGAAAAAGCCCAGTCCCAGCGATTTCCCGGTCTAGAAGCAGATCTAATTCAGATCTTCCGTTAGCCTAAAGCCATCTATTGAGCAACCTATCATGCGACTATTTCCATAATGTATATCGTATACATTCCTGGAACGAACGATTTGCGAATTGCAATGCTACTAACCCTCCGTTGCGGAGCATATTAGGCCCTAGCTGGTCGAATCATGCGATAGTCCTCGATGCGATCGCAGTATTTGGCCTAATTGCTTGGTGTTACTCCCCCATTCTTTGCTTGAAAAGAAGGGTTTGTGAAAAGGACGTCTAATATACGTTTAATGAGGTTGTAAAAATACATTTATGGAGGCTAGATATGCGAAGACAACTGAGTTGGTTACTAGTCGTTGCGTTGATGTTAGGCCTAACCAGCATGGCTTTAGCCCAAAGCGATACCCTGGTTATTGGCAGTGGCGCTGAAGCCATAGGTTTGGATCCTAGGCTGGAGACTGATGTACCTTCTTTCGAGAGAATCAATGTGATCATGGAGCCCCTGGTCAAGTTTGATGTTGACATGAACCTCGTACCCTGTCTCGCAACAGATTGGTCGTTCAGCGATGATGCTTTGACCTTAACCTTTCAACTGCGGGAAGGTGTCACCTGGCACGATGGTGAGCCCTTCACGGCAGCAGACGTCAAGTATACATTCGACTGGGTGTTAGATCCTGCGAACGCTGCGCCGAATCGTGGCCTTTACGCCGATGTCGATAAGATCGAAGTTGTCGATGACAATGTCGTGAGTTTCCACCTCAGCAAACCTTACTCTTTCTTGCTAAACAACATTGCTCGGATCTCCGTTGTTCCGAAACACCATGGTGATCGGGAGGATTTCCGGCAGAAGCCTATTGGTACCGGTCCGTACTCCCTGGTTAGCTGGACAAGGGACGATCGCATGGTACTGAAGGCCAATGATAATTACTGGGGCGGCAAGCCGAAAATGCCGAACCTAGTATTCCGCACAATTCCCGAGGACTCCACGCGTCTTTTGGCCTTTGAAGCTGGGGAAATTGACATATTCCAGGGTGGCGTAGTACCCCACGAAATCCAACGCCTAGAAGAGGATGCTCGTTATGTGGTACAGCGGGCTCCGGGAACCGGTTACAACTACTTAGGCTTTAACACCAAAGTAGGTGCACTATCCAATGTTAGGGTTCGTCAGGCCATGAGCCACCTCATCAACCGAGAGGGTATTGTCAGTCGAATCCTAAACGGTATCGGCTCCCCAGGCATCGGACCTATCCCCAAGGCTTTGCCCTGGTTTAACCCCGATGTCCCTCGATATGAGTATAGTCCCGATAAGGCCGAAGCACTGCTGAAAGAAGCTGGCTATGGCCCTGGCGACATCAAGTTGCGTCTGTTCACAAATGAAAATCCTACTCGAATGCGGATTGCTGAGATCCTACAGTTCGAGGCCCAGAGAGTCGGCATTGAGGTAGAAGTCTTTATCGAGGAGTGGGGTGCGTACCTATCCAGGATACAAGAGACCGACGACTTCGATATCTTTATCTTGGGTTGGAGTGGTCAGCTAGATCCTGACCGGGCTATGATTCGCCAGTTCCACACCGATGGAGCCAACAACTATGGTAAGTACTCTAACAAGCACCTAGATACACTACTAGACCATGGCCGCACCATACCGCCGGATTCTCAGGAGTCCATAGACATCTACGGGCTAGCCCAGGAGATTGTTGTACGTGAGGTACCTTATGGGTTTATCAACTATGCCGAAGAAGTCGGCTTACACCACACGTATATCAAGAACTGGACGGTACACCCCTACGCTGCCGGAGCTTGGCAAGATGTACATCTCATGGTGAAGGAAAAATAGTATAGGTCAAATGAAGCTAGGGGGATACCAGGTGAGCCTTCACCTGGTGTCCTCTCTTCCTGCATAGAGAGATAATGCTCGCTGTATTTCTTATATCTAGCAAGTTCTTGCTGAGCCTCTAGTACCTGCAGGGGGAAGGAGCAACATACCTTATGTATCGCTATATAATCCGACGATTGATTCAAATGGTTCCACTTTTGATCGGCATTTCCATCTTGGTATTTCTCTTGGTGCACCTATCTCCTGGTGATCCAATTCGTATGCTTCTGGGGGAAGATGCCACAGAAGAGGATGTAGAGCGGTTAAACGCCATTTATGGATTCGATCTGCCTTTACACATCCAATACTTCCGTTGGCTCTCCAATGCCTTGCGAGGCAATCTGGGAGTCTCTATCCGTCAGGGAATACCTGTGACTACTCTCATCTTTGAACGAATGGGAGCTACTTTAGAGCTAGCCATTGTGTCTGTCATAATCGCCATCTTATTGGGGATACCTTTAGGTATCGTTGCCGCGGTCAAAAGAGGCTCTGTTTGGGATTATCTCAGCATGATTGTGGCATTGCTGGGTGTCTCTACACCCAGCTTCTGGCTGGCCCTTATGCTCCTTTCCCATGTTGCCCTCAAGGTAGAGTTTCTTCCCATGTTTGGTCGAGATGGCTCTGTTTTTAAGGGTCTTTGGATATTGGTCACTCAGTTTCGTGCCGATGAGCTCCTTACAGGACTTAGATACGTACTCCTCCCCGCCTTCAGTATTGGCGCCAGTATGATGGCGATTATCACTAGACTCACCCGCTCGTCTCTGTTGGAGGTACTGGGCAAGGATTATATAAGAACCGCCCGGGCTAAGGGATTGGGGGATCGGATAGTTGTCCTAAAACATGCACTGCGTAATGCCCTGCTTCCCGTAATCACCATAGTAGGTATTCAATTCGGTGCCATGCTTGGTGGTGCCGTTGTCACTGAGACTGTTTTCGCTTGGCCGGGGGTGGGTCGCCTTATAGTCAACGCCATTAGCCAACGGGACTTCCCCATTATTCAAGGCGGTGTCCTAATGATGGCCATCATCTTTACCATGGTAAACTTGGCTGTTGACCTAAGCTATGCCCTAGTAAACCCCCGGATTCGGTACGATTGAGGGAGGCCTGCCATTATGAAGCAACTTTTACGAAGCAAAAGTGCCTTAACAGGCTTGATCATTATAGGAATCTTGATCTTTGTAGCGATCTTTGCCGATCGTATTGTACCTAAAGACCCTTACGAGATGGATATCTGGGAGAGTTTTCGCCCTCCTGAGGGGCTAAGGGGTGAGTACATCCTTGGTACCGATGACATGGGCCGTGATGTGCTAAGCCGAATTATTATGGGCTCGAGGGTATCACTGCTAGTGGCAGCGGTGGCTACCGGAGTCTCTCTCTTTTTTGGTGTGACCCTCGGGGCTGTAGCAGGCTATGTGGGAGGCACAACCGATGCCATTATCATGCGGCTTATGGACCTAATCCTAGCCTTCCCTTCTGTACTCCTGGCCATTGCCATTGTGGCTGCTTTAGGGCCTGGTGTCGCCAATGCCATGCTCGCCATTGCCATTGTCCGCATTCCGGCTATGGTGAGGGTAACTCGGAGCACCGTACTAAACCTCAAGGAGGAGGAATTTGTAGTAGCCGGCAAGGCTTTGGGACTCTCCCACACCAGGATCCTGTTTCGCCACATCTTAATTAACTGCTATGCGCCCATCTTGGTGGTCGCTACCCTCAACATGGGAACTGCCATCACGGTAGAAGCTACCTTGAGTTTCCTTGGACTTGGTGCCCAGCCGCCTACTATTAGCTGGGGAAGAATGTTGGCCTTGGGCCGTGATGCCATAAGATCGGCGCCCTATATAACCCTATTTCCCGGACTCGCCATCGTCTTTACAGTCCTCGGATTCAACTTCCTGGGAGACGGCCTGCGGGATATATCCGATCCTCAGCTGCGGGGAAGATAGAAACTAGGCACTTGCCAATTGGCAAGTGCCTAGAAGGTTCATTCGGGGACTCATATTTTCAGGGATTGCATTGCCGCAACAAAGCGCTTTGTAATTAGCTGTGGGCGGGTGATCGCTGTCCCGACCACCACAGCGTGCACTCCCAACTCCAGAGCTTGGCATGCTTCTTGCGGTTCCCATATGCCGCCTTCAGCAATAACAGGGACACCTAATTCCTCAGTCATGGCCTTGATCAATTCCCAGTTTATGGCAGCCCCACCGCTAGTATCAGCATAACCGAAGGTGGATGCTACTAGATCAACGCCGGCCTTTTCCGCTACAAGCGCATCCTCAATTGTCCCGATATCTGCCATCACCAAACAATCGAGCTCGGATTTCACCTGGCGCACGAAATCCCCAATGGCCATTTCCCTGGGGTGATTGGAACGCGCGCAGAAAGCGACTATGTCTGCACCTGCTTCAACAAGCCTCTCAGCACACTCGAACGTTGGCGTAATGAGGAGTCTACCATCTGGACCGATTTGCTTTTCTATCCCGATAATAGGTAGCCCTGTCATTGCTTTGATCACCGCCACATCCCTAGCGCTATTGGCTCGAATACCGGCGGCGCCACCCTCTTTGGCGGCAAGGGCCATTGCACCCATGAGAATAGGCCCATGCAAGGGCTCATGCTCCAGTGCCTGACAGGATACGATCAAACCGCCTTTAATCTGTTGCAGAGTGTCATTTTTCATGTAAGTACCCCCTGTGGAACTAGGCTCCTAGAAGGTTGCCATTGTTATGATATAACTAATTGGGCGGAAACAGCCTAACTGCTTCCGCCCAACTCTATCCGACGAATATAGCAATATGCTACTTCACAGGAATACTTGCTGCAGCGTC
>JAAYRF010000047.1 GCA_012518905.1 Bacillota bacterium
GCAGAATCATCAAACCTTGGCACTGCTAACGGCTTTTCGCCGATCATCCCATTCTCTCCAGACAACCCATAGGGGGCCTGCCACAAAAATGGAGGAGTAGGTCCCCACTAGAATGCCAAGCAAGAGGGCCAACACAAAGTCTTGAATGGTTGCACCACCGAAGAAAAAGAGAGCCAAAACAGCTAAAAGCGTTGTCAGACTGGTGTTAATCGAACGGGTCAACGTCTCATTGATGCTCTTGTTGGCCAGTTCTGCCCATGATTCCCGCTTCCTAAAGCTTATATTCTCTCTGATCTTATCGAAAATGACGATGGTGTTGTTTACAGAGTAACCAACCACAGTCAATATGGAGGCGATAAAGGGACTGTTGATCTCCCTTGCCAACAAAGCAAACAAACCTAAGACGACTATGGCATCATGGAGAACCGCTATAACGGCCACGACCGCAAATCTATACTCGAATCTAAAGGATAGATATATCAGCATCCCTATGGCAGCCAATAGTAAGGCCATAAGTGCCTGCCTTACCAACTCCTGGCCAACTACCGGTCCCACCATCTCTGTCCGTCGGGCTTCAACTTCGCCGAAATGGGCTCTCAGTCCCGCATCTATGGCCTGAATCTGCTCATTGCTCAAGGTCTGGGAACGAATCAGTGCCGCCCGGTTGTTATCCGTGGGCTGGATGACACTTTTTGCCATGTCTAGGCCCTCTATCTGCAAAGAACCTAGTACCTGCCGAACCTCGCCAGCGGTTACGGACCGCTCAAACCCACGCTCCATCAGGGTACCACCGGTAAAATCCACCCCCCAGTTAAGACCAGGCTTAATGAGAAGAATCAGCGATAGCACCACTAGGGCCAGGGAGATTCTGAAGGATATCTTGCGTTTTCCAACAAAGTCCACCATTACTGCAGCACCCCTTTCACTCCCAGGTGTCTCTCAAAAGCGCTGGGGTTAGCATCGACAATCATGTTGAGCATCAGCCTAGTTACCACAATAGCGGTAAACATGCTGGCCAGGATGCCAAGACTTAAGGTAACGGCAAATCCCTTAACAGGGCCGCTGCCATAGTAGAACAACACAACAGCGGTAAGCAAAGTAGTGATATTGGCATCAAAGATAGCCCGGAAAGCTCTGTCAAAACCAGCAGCCACCGCAGCTCGAACATGCTTGCCTGCTTTGAACTCTTCTCGAATCCGTTCAAAAATCAAAACGTTGGCGTCCACCGCCATACCAATCGATAGGATAAATCCAGCAATACCCGGTAAAGTCAAAGTAGCCCGCAGTCCTGCCATAGCTGCAAGGACGATTACTACATAGATGGCCAGTGCTATATCGGCTACCAGGCCTGGAAGGCGATAATAGGCCAGCATATAGAGGAAAACTAGAATAATACCAATGATCCCAGCCCGTAGACTGCGAGAAATCGATTGCTGACCTAGAGTAGGTCCAACATTGCGGATCTCCATGACTTCCATGGGAACTGGTAATGAACCGGCTTTTAGCAACACTGCCAGGTTCTTAGCTTCGTCGATAGTGAACTGACCGGTAATCTGGCCCTTGCCTCCGGTAATGGGGCCTTGGACCACTGGATTGACCAAAATCTCCCCATCAAGGACATGGGGAATAGCTTGTCCTTGGTAAACTGTTGTCAGCTGGGCGAATTTTTTCGTCCCTTCCTTATTGAATTCGACTGCTACCGAGGGACGACCAAACTGATCTCGGGACAACTGAGCATCGATGAGATCGGCACCGGTTAGCACTGTCTCTCCCAGAGGGTTCTTGATTTCTAGTTGGGCCGTCTTGCCGATGGTAGCAATGGCAGCTTGCTGATCATAGATCCCCGGGAGTTGGATAATGACTCTTCGGCCGCCTTGTCGCTGAATGATGGGCTCTGATACTCCCATACCGTTGACCCGTCGCTCAACTACACTAACGACCCGCTGCATAGTCTCCTCTGTAATCTTTACACCCGGACTCTCCTGTGCTTGCATTACCACATGGACACCGCCCCGCAGGTCTAGGCCTAGATTCATAGGCACTCTATACAATACTACACCTGCCACAGCAACGATGACCACGAGGAGCAGCAAACGTATACTGTCTCCACGTCGCATTCCCCGTTTATCCCCCTTCGTTATGCTCCGCAAAACGCACAAAATCATTATAGATCTCGCCTAGATAACTTGTCAATTTGGGCGATACCAGCCGTTTAGCTCCCCATACATGGTAAAAACCCCGCAGGCACTGGCAAGCCCAGGGGTCGTCTTCAAAAGACTATGCTACCTCCAAAGGCAACAGTTAGCAATACTGTGTCTCAAATGGGCTTAGATAAAGGTCAAAATTAGGGACATCGCCATAAAGGCAATGGCAAGGTATTTGGTAACCTGTTCCAAAGTACGATCAATGCCTTTGATATTGCCAAAAAACATTTGAGCACTACCGCCAATAGAGCCTAGCCCTTCACCCTTACTCTCTTGCATCACTACGGCCACGATAAGGGCAATGGAGATGAGAAACTGAATAACCATGAGGACCGTTACCATTGACTCCACCTCCTCCGCTACTGAGAAGCATTCACCTCATTGTAACATACCACCGGGGAGACTGACAACCACCTGCCCAAACAAGCAAGGGCGCCATGTCTCCTCCGGTGTGCTAAAACAGCTCTTAGAAGTTAGAACTTCAAATTGTAGAATGTGCTCTTGCCCGGGTAGATGGCCAGATCGGCTAGACCGGCTTCGATCCGCAACAGTCGGTTATACTTAGCCACCCGATCAGTCCTGGACGGAGCGCCTGTCTTGATTTGCCCAGCGTTAGTCGCTACAGCAATGTCTGCTATAGTCGTATCCTCAGTCTCTCCGGAGCGGTGGGACACTACGGCGGTATAACCAGCCCGCTTGGCCATCTCGATGGCATCTAGAGTCTCGGTGAGTGTTCCGATCTGATTGACTTTGATCAGAATGGAGTTACTTATTCCCTTTGCGATACCACGGCTTAGCCTTTCTGTGTTGGTCACAAACAAATCGTCACCAACCAGCTGAACCCTATCGCCCAACCGATCGGTCAGCTGCTTCCATCCATCCCACTCTTCCTCACTGAGTCCATCTTCAATGGAGAAAATCGGGTACTTATCTAGCAGTGAAGCATAGAAATCAATCATCTCCGCGGTTGTGCGTTCGACGCCCTCACCGCTGAAGACGTATTTGCCGTTCTTGAACATCTCGGTGGCTGCCACGTCCAAAGCTAAGCCCACATCTTCACCTGGACGGTAACCTGCCTTCTCAATGGCCTCAAGAATTACCTCTATGGCCTGCTCGTTTGATTCTAGGTTAGGTGCAAAACCACCCTCATCACCTACAGCAGTGTTCATGCCCTGGCCCCTGAGAACCGCTCTCAGGCTGTGAAAGACCTCTGCTCCCATTTGCAGTGCCTCGGCAAAAGATTCTGCCCCTACAGGCATGACCATAAACTCCTGGATATCTACGTTGTTATCCGCATGCTCTCCACCGTTGAGGATATTCATCATAGGGACAGGTAGCTCTTTGGAGTTGACTCCGCCAATGTACTGATAAAGGGGCAAGTTCACCGATACCGCAGCTGCCTTGGCCACTGCCAAAGATACGCCTAGGATAGCATTAGCTCCTAGGTTGCCCTTATTAGCTGTACCATCGAGTTCAATCATGAGCTCATCGACGGCCACTTGATCAATGGCATTCATGCCGACAACTTCGGGAGCAATAACTTCATTAACGTTGTTTACGGCTTTAAGAACGCCTTTGCCTAAATAGCGCCTCTTGTCGCCATCTCTTAATTCCACTGCTTCAAAGGCTCCTGTAGACGCTCCAGAGGGCACAGCTGCTTTGCCGACGGATCCATCGGTCAAAACAACTTCCACTTCCACAGTGGGGTTACCCCGGGAATCCAGTATTTCAAAAGCCTGGACATTCTCGATAATAGACAAGCTCATTACCTCCTATGTTTCTGATATCTGAAGCCTTAGCGTAAGCAAGGCTCTAGGTTCTCATTTACCTCTTGCTGCTTTCAATGAGTGATTGTCCCGTCATCTCCGGCGGCGTATCTAGATCCAATAGGTCTAACACCGTCGGAGCCAAGTCAGCCAAGATGCCGTCCCGCACTTTTAGATCCTTTCCGTCGGTAATCAGTACAACCGGCACAGGATTTAGCGTATGGGCAGTATGGGGTTCACCGGTCTCATAATCCACCATCTGTTCGGCATTGCCATGATCAGCTGTCAGAACAATATATCCGCCCTGGGCCACCATGGCCGACACCACCTCTTCCACGGCTCGATCAACCGCTTCTACCGCCTGTATGGCTGCTGGAAGAATGCCGGTATGGCCTACCATATCACAGTTGGCGAAATTCAATACAATAAGGTCATATTCTCCTCGGTTGATGGCTGCCACTGCCTCAGCTGCTACCTCCGGTGCGCTCATCTTTGGCTGAAGATCATAAGTGGCAACTTTAGGTGATGGGATAAGCTTCCGGTCCTCTCCAGGGAAATTGTGCTCATCGCCGCCGTTGAAGAAAAACGTTACGTGGGCGTATTTTTCCGTCTCGGCTATGCGCAGTTGCCGCCAACCAGCTTTCCCCACTACCTCTCCTAAGGTGTTCTTAAGATCTTGAGGCGGAAAGGCGTAAGGAGCCACTATGGTCTCATCATAACGGGTCATACAGACAAAGGTGATCTCCGGCCATTGAGCCCGAGTAAAGGCAGTAAAGTGTTCGTCGGTAAAAGCCCTGGTGATCTGCCGAGCGCGATCGGCCCGGAAATTGAAGAAAATCACCGAATCACCATCTGCGATCATCCCCAGTGGTCGACCTGAATTATTAGCGACCACAGTAGGGATAACAAACTCGTCGGTCTCACCCCGGTCGTAAGCCATCTGTACTGCCTCGACACCGTTCGCTGCCAAAAAGCCCTCACCGAATACCATAGCTTTATAGGCTTTCTCAGTCCTCTCCCACCGCTTATCTCTATCCATGGCGTAGTAGCGTCCGGAAACCGTAGCTACCTGGCCTACGCCGATGCGCTCTATCTCCTTTTCTAAGTCCTGCATGTACTCCAAAGCACTTGCAGGTGGCACATCTCGCCCATCGAGAAAAGCATGAATGTACACCTGTCTAATACCCATCTCGACGGCCATCTCCAACAGAGCATAAAGATGGGAAGAATGGCTATGCACTCCACCCGGAGATAGTAAGCCCATCAAGTGCAAAGCAGTTCCCTTGTCTCGGCAAGCGGTCATGGCTTTGACCAGCCACTCATTCGTATGGAAACTCTTTTCCCGCACCGCCTTACTAATTCGCGCGACATCCTGGTAGACAATGCGACCGGCACCGATGTTCAAATGCCCTACATTTGAATCACCCATCTGACCTTCCATCAGGCCTACTGCTTCACCAGAAGCCACCAAGCGTGCCGTAGGGTAGCTCATCCATAACTTGTCGAGGAATGGCGTATTGGCTAGTTTTATCGCGTTAGCCTCTTGATTTTCATTGATCCCGAAACCATCTAAGATCAGCAGACAGACAGGGTGTTTTGCCCTTGCCACTAAGCATCCTCCTTTGCACCGGATTTCCTGGCTTCAATCGTCATAGCGTACAATCCGGGCAAATGACACTGCGTCAAGACTAGCTCCCCCGACCAAAGCCCCGTCAATCTCTGGTTGCCCCATCAATTCCGCCATGTTGCCTGGTTTGACACTGCCACCATATTGAATCCGCATGGCTGCAGCGGTAGCATTACCATAGATCCCCGCCAACGTCTCACGTATGACCTTGATGACCCGGTTGGCCTCCTCCGCCGTAGCCGTCTTGCCGGTTCCAATGGCCCACACAGGTTCATAGGCAACCACTATTTCCTTGGCGTAGCCTTCAGCAATCCCCTTAAAGCCCTGCTCGATCTGGCTTTTCACCAAGGATTCTGTGATGCCGGCCTCCCTTTGTTCTAAGGTTTCTCCTACACAAACTATGGGCAGCAGGCCGTGATCCAGCGCAGCCTGCATCTTTCTGTTTACCATTTCATCGGTCTCGCCGAAATACTGACGTCGCTCCGAATGGCCGATAATCACATACTTTACGCCTAAGGCCTTAAGCATTGGTGGTGCAACCTCACCAGTATAGGCACCACTTATCTCGTAGAAGACGTTCTGTGCGCCCAAGGAAAGCTTCGTTCCCCGAATGGCCTCCCCTACAGCAGGTAGTGCAGTAAAGGGGGGACAGAGAACTACTTCCCGGTCATCTAGTTTACCGAGGCGAGGGATCAGATCGCGACACAAGGCAACGGCTTCCTCCGGCAATTTATGCATTTTCCAGTTACCTGCAATGATTGGAACTCTCAAAACTCAATCGCCTCCGGTTTATCTATCGTTCAGAGCCTCAACTCCAGGCAATGCCTTTCCTTCGAGAAACTCCAAAGATGCCCCTCCGCCTGTGGACACATGGGTCATCTTGCTCGCCAAGTTAGCTTGTTCTACGGCGGCGGCGGAATCGCCTCCCCCGATAATAGTAATCGCATCGCTATTGGCCATGGCCTCTGCAATCGCGTTGGTACCCTTAGCAAAAGCCGGCATCTCGAAAACGCCCATGGGGCCATTCCAAACAACGGTCTTGGCTGTTTGGATTTCCCCTGCAAACAACTCTATAGTTCTTGGTCCAATATCCAATCCCTGCCATCCGGCTCGCATCTTGTCAGCATCCACAACTTCGTGTTTAGCGTCAGCCGCGAAAGCATCGGCAATGACCACATCTACGGGCAGAAGGAATTTAACGCCCAGCTGTTTAGCCTCATCCATCAAATCCAGAGCCAGCTGAAGACTCTCGCTATCGAGCAATGAATTGCCGATCTCGTATCCTTGAGCCTTTAGGAATGTATACGCCATTCCGCCCCCGATAACTAATGTATTGACCTTCTGCATGAGGTTGCTGATGACTCCGATTTTGTCTGCAACTTTAGCGCCTCCTAAAATAGCGACAAAGGGGCGCTCGGGGTTCTGTAGGGCTTTACCCATAGTCTCGATTTCCTTCTGCAAAAGAAAGCCAGCTACTGCCGGCAAGTACTGCGCAATGCCGGCTGTGGACGCGTGAGCCCGGTGGGCTGCACCAAACGCGTCATTGACATATATGTCCGCCAGTGCCGCCAACCCCTTGGCGAACTCCGGATCGTTTTTCTCCTCCCCCGGATGGAAGCGCACATTTTCCAGAAGGAGAATGTCTCCATCTTGAAGAGCATCGGCAGCCTCCATGGGCTCAGCACCAATGCAGTCATCTACCTTTGTGATCTCTTGGCCGAGCAATTCAGCCAGCCTTTGAGCGACTGGATCGAGCCGATACTTTTCCCCAGGTCTACCTTTGGGCCTGCCTAGATGGGAAGCCAAGATCACCCTGGCACCTTGGTCAGCAAGATACTGGATTGTGGGCAAGGCTGCTCTAATGCGCTTGTCATCAGTTATGTTGCCCGCCTCATCCATGGGAACATTAAAGTCCACCCGCACAAATACCCGTTTGCCCTTCACATTGATATCTTTCACCGTGCGTTTGTTCATCCTAATCCCCCCGATCTAGTCTGCCTTGCACTGAGTATCAAGCAGAAAATCCCCCGGCTGAACTCTCGGCCCAGCCGGGGTAGCGTTTATCGTCTTATGCACGGGAAGCCATGTACTTTACTAGATCGACTACCCGCATGGAGTAACCCCACTCGTTATCATACCAAGCAACAACCTTGGCGAAATTACCTCCCATGACGTTGGTCAAAGGGCCATCAACAATAGATGACCGGGAGTCACCAATGTAGTCTACAGAGACCAACTCTGTCTCACTAAAGCCCAGAATACCCTTGAGCTCACCATCGGCGGCTGCCTTAAGGGCGGCATTCAAATCCTCGGTAGTCGTCGATTTGTCTAGCTCACAGACCAGATCAACTATGCTAACGTCAGGTGTAGGTACCCGGAGCGCGTATCCATCCAACTTGCCCTTGAGCTGAGGAAGCACTAGTCCTACAGCAACAGCAGCACCGGTAGTGGTGGGAATGATGCTCATGGCTGCCGCCCGTGCACGGCGGAGGTCCTTATGAGCCAAATCCAGGATTCGCTGGTCATTGGTGTATGAATGGATGGTGGTCATGAGACCCCGCTTGATCCCAAATTGCTCATCAATGACCTTAGCTACTGGAGCCAAGCAGTTGGTGGTACAAGAGGCATTGGATATTACCTGGTGCTTGGCTGGATCATAATCCTTGTGGTTGACGCCCATGACAATGGTAATATCCTCTTTCTTGGCAGGAGCAGTGATAACTACTTTCTTGGCCCCGGCCTCTACGTGTAAGAGGGCTTGTTCTTTGGAGCGAAAGATACCTGTAGCCTCAACAACATATTCTACCCCCAAGTCACTCCAAGGAAGCTTGGCAGGATCCCTCTCAGCAAAGACCTTAATGCGATTATCACCAACGATGAGCTCATCGCCTTCATAGCGCACATCAGCCGGATATACTCCGTGAACTGAGTCATACTTGAAAAGATGAGCAAGGGTCTTGGCGTCAGTTAGGTCATTGATAGCAACGACCTGTAGATCTGGATCATCAATACATCCCCTTAGCACTAGGCGCCCAATCCGACCAAAGCCATTAATTGCGACTTTTACTGCCAATTTAACCATCCTCCTCATTGATAAAACTAAAGATAGCTACTTTATGACAATAGCCCCTGGCACCTGCCTCTAGCAGTGCGAGGAAGGCCAAATCAGGGGTCCTTAAAAGCTCCCCCACACTCGGTTAGGCTCCTCAGCTCCCGCATCACTCCCCTCCAGGCTAGCCATCATCAGTCGGGCAGCACCTTCATCGGTGATGCAAACATGCTGGTAGCGATTGGACATGACAGCTAGGGCCGCTGCTGCCTTGCTGCGGCCTCCCCCTACAGCTACAACCTTACCGATATTGGGCAAATCTTCCATTCGTAAGCCAACACTGCTTGTGGTGTAGACAATGTCTCCGCTGTGATTGAAGTAATAACCGAAAGCCTCTCCCACGGCTTGCTTTTCCCGCAGAACACTGAGATCTTTTTCAGCCAATCCCCTGCGCTTAGCCATTTCCTCCGCTGTCCCGATACCGTGCAGGACCATATCCGTCTCTTTGATCAAATCTAGCATTTCCTTAATCTTTGGATCCCCACACAGGGAGGCAATTACATCTTCTCCCACATCGTCGGGAACATGCAACAGCCGATAGGTGCCGCCAAGTCGCTCTGCTATATTAGCCGCCACAGTATTGGCCTGTTTCTCTACCTCTTCACCGAGGCCTCCCCGGGCCGGCACCACCATCACTTCCCGTTTCTCACCGGAGGCAGGGAAACTCCTGGCCACTTCGGCTAAGGTAGTTCCACCGGTTACAGCTAGAACGTCTCCATCCTTCAAAACAGCCTTCAGATACTTGGCCGTGGCTTTGGCCATCTCTTTCTTAACAGTCTCGTCTTCATCAGAATCCCCGGGTACTATGATAACTTGCTGCAAACCCAAAAGACGGGCCAGGCGTCGCTCTAGATCCGACAAACCTCTGAGCTCTCGGACGTATTCCTTCAAATCACCCAAAAGGCGCTCCCCGGCAGGAGTGACCTCCATTCCGGCAGGATTAGATATAAGCAACCCCTGCTCTCTTAAGAGCTCGATTTCATTGCGTACGGTACGTTCCGGTAAGCGCAAACGGGCTGCCAAAGCCCGTCGGCCTACGGGCTGAACGAAATAGATGTTTCGTAGAATAATGTATCGCTTCTCCACAAGCTCGGCGATTTCCGGCGCAATTTTCCTTATGATCTCCAAGTTCACCATATAGAAGCGAGCAAGGCTCGCAGCCCCCCTGTGTTCCATATTACTGCCATGGCAGTGTTAGTGTTGGCCAATAGAGCGACATAATGTATTCAAGACTACCGGCTAGGTGATGGAGCCGCCTTGGGGTCTGATATTGTCCCGCCCCAACACATTCTGTCCCACTGGTGGCAAAAAAAGAGAGACCGTGTACGATTAATATATTCGAGTCAGCAAACCAAAGTCCTCCAGATCCTAGACAACTTCTTCAGAAGTTTACAGTTAGTCTTCCCCCCGCAGATCGTCCGCGATCCTGTCTATTTTCCGCAAACGATGGTTTACCCCTGACTTGCTCAACGGTGGATCTAGAAGCGTGCCTAGTTCCTTAAGGCTTGCATAGGGGTACTGCAGCCGAAATAGGGCAATTTCCTGGAGCTCTGGGGCTAGTGAATCCATGCCTTTCGTTTCAGCAATCAGTCTGATATTCTCCACTTGCCGCAAAGAGGCGTCAAGGGTCTTATCCATATTGGCAGTTTCACAGTTGACTAGACGATTGGCCTGGTTCCGCATCTCCTTCAACACACGGATACTCTCGAGTTTGAGCAGAGCAGTATGGGCCCCCAGCAAACTGAGAAGTTGACCAATCAACCCCGCGTCTTTTAAATAGACGGTGACATGTCGCTTACGCTGCACCACGCCCGGAGATATGCCAAATGTCTCCATACAGCTCTGCACCAGGGCTGCTTGTTGAAATGTATCAGTCACTATCTCCAAATGGTAATTCTTATTGGGGTTGGTAGCAGAGCCTCTGCCTAGATATATACCTCTGAGAAAAGCCCTCCGGCAGCAGGCTCTTCCCCATCGGCCCCGCAAATACCGGCGCTGAACACCCTCAAGACTCTTGGTAATCCTCACCAGGCCCGGCTGTTGGGGTATTCTCACCACATAGATATGGTGCTTATTAAATTGGGCCCGTCGGCGGACTTTGATCTCTAGATACGGCTGATACAACTGCTTAAAGAGAGTATAAACCTTCCGGGCCGCGGCGGCCTGGCCGGCTACCACCTCATATCCATCAGCTACTATGAGCCCGTCAACATAGGCCAAACCTGCCAATTCAGCCAGTTGGCAGCACCGGCGTTCTGGCATGATGCGGGCTAATTCATCTCTAATGCCTCGGGAAAATCCCATTTCCGCGTGGGAGATGCCCCACTTCCCCCTCTCTTTCTCATACAACCTGGGGCTCAGGCATTCCTATGCTTACCTCGGCCCTTCGCCACTTAAAACCTCAATTCCTCTATTGCACCGGGTATCACACACCTTGCTTCCATGGTACGCTCGATTTGACTTGTAGTGTTGATAATCCCTTAATTGAGCTGTCGCAGCACCAAACGGTGTATCACTTTGGCTCGGGAAACTCATATTATTTGGGGGATGGAGCACTACTTAAGAAAGAGGTAACTACCCTGAGAATCTTCGCCGATTATCACACTCATACAGTGCACAGCCATGGTCGAGGTACAGTGGAAGACAATGTGAAAGCCGCTATTTCCGCAAATCTGAGGGCCATTGCCATAACCGACCATGGACCGGCTAACCTTTTTGGTGTCGGTGTAAAGAATTTGGATGTCTTCCAAGTCATCAGGCAAGAGATAATCGCCTGTCAACGCAAGTTCCCCCACATCCAGATCCTATTGGGTGTGGAAGCCAATATCATAGACCTGGACGGAACCTTGGACGTACCTTTAGAAAGGCTCCACGAGTTCGACATAATCTTAGCCGGCCTCCACCTACTTGTGCATACTAACAGCTTGCTTTCGGGCATGGTCATGGCCGGCAATCTCATTGGCCGCTACTGCCCAGTGGCAAGGAACCGTCTGCGTAAACTCAATACGCAAGCAGTCATTGCAGCCTTGACCCAGTATCCCATAGATATTCTTACCCATCCAGGCCTTAATGTTGACATTGATACCCGGGCAGTTGCCGAAGTGGCTGCCCAAACAGGTACCTATATGGAAATTAGCACAAGGCACCACAACATCCAGCCATCCTACCTAGAAACTGCTTTCGTGGCCGGAGCTCGTTTCGTCATAAGTAGTGATGCCCACTCTCCCGGTGAGGTAGGAGAGGGAGAGCTCGGTACGCAGCTAGCTAAGGCTGCAGCCATACCTCCTTGGGCCATACATAACCTGAGCTAGGGGAAGGAAAGCCCAGTAGCCATGGCGAAACCGTAAGGCGACTACACTATGGAAGGAAGCGCATAGCCTTTGGATGATCTGAAGTTCGTACTCATCACCGGCCTGTCTGGTGCTGGCAAAACCGAGACTGTTCGCATTCTGGAGGACCTAGGCTTTTTTTGCGTAGACAACCTACCTCCGGCCCTCATCCCGAAATTTGCAGAGCTTTGTGTTCAATCAGAGGGTAAGATCAAACATGTAGCCCTGGTCTGCGACATCCGGGGCAGAGGCTTCTTTGATCATCTGATTGAAGTATTGGAGGACCTGGAAGAGACAGGTTTTTCCTATGAGATTCTGTTCCTGGAAGCCTCCGATGAAGCTTTGGTACGACGCTACAAAGAAAGTCGACGCCGACACCCGCTGGTTCCGGAAGGTACCATACTGGAAGGTATCAGGCAAGAGCGCCAACGCCTTCAAGAGCTAAGGGGCAGGGCTCATCGGCTCGTAGATACTAGCTCACTTAGCCCTCGGGAGCTTCGAGATGAGATCGGACAATGGTTTGCCGATAATCGGCAGCAATCACCCATGGCCATATCAGTTATCTCCTTTGGGTACAAACACGGTCTTCCGCTGGATGCCGATCTGGCCGTAGATGTACGTTTCCTTCCCAATCCCTATTGGGTAGAATCTCTTTCGCGCCTGACGGGCCATGACAAAGAGGTGCGAGACTACGTTCTTAAATGGTCAATCACCCAAAAGTTCCTCCGCAAGTACCTTGACCTTGTGGAATTTTTGCTTCCTCAGTATGTGAAAGAAGGCAAGCAAGAGCTAGTTATCGCCATTGGTTGTACCGGAGGACGTCATCGTTCTGTTGTCTTGGCCAACTATATAGCCGATTTCATCCGGCAGCAGGGGTTTGTTGTCAATGTTGAACACAGAGGGTTACAACAACGGGTCAAATAAGCTATGGAGACGGGCTTTAAAATGGCTGTACCCCGGAATGCGGGTGAAGCGCTGGATTCTCCTCATGGCACTGGGCGCGCTCTTGGCTGCCGTAGGTGTTTTGGTCCTTGTGGGGCCATATAACCTCATCATCTTTGGCCGCAAGGTGAACCAGGTGCTGAGGCAGTGGCAGCAGCCGGGGCATGCTCCTCCATCTAGATATACCAGTGTTGTATTGGTCTTCGTCGGCATCTTAGCAGCCTGTCTCGGCTTTCGGCAGGTGATCAATTCACTCGTGGTTGATCTCTTACCATCGGATCCCCGGGATCTGGCAGAGATCATTTTCCACAAACGGGGATTGGATAACGAACCGACTTTGGTAGTAGTTGGGGGAGGCACCGGACTGGCCACCCTCTTGCGCGGCCTAAAACACCAAACAGAGAAGATCACTGCCATTGTTACCGTTGCCGACGATGGCGGAAGCTCCGGCAGGATCCGCTCAGAGCTAGGCATACCTCCTCCCGGAGATATTCGCAATACTCTGGTGGCTATGGCTAATACTGAGCCCTTGATGGAAGAGCTTTTTCAGTATCGCTTTGACTGGGGTGAAGGGCTTCAGGGCCACAGCTTCGGCAATCTGTTTATTGCCGCCATGACAGAGATCAGCGGAGACTTCGAGGAAGCCATCAGAGCCTTTAGCCAAGTGCTAGCTGTGCGAGGACGTGTGCTACCTTCCACCTTGAGTTCTGTTACACTGCGGGCTGAGTATGCCGATGGCACCGCCACCATCGGTGAAAGTCTGATCCCCCAACCAGGCAAAGCCATCCGGCGCGTATTTCTCGAACCCGAGGATTGTCACCCAGTACCAGAGGCTATAGCTGCCATACAAAGTGCAGACGCGATCATCTTAGGTCCCGGCAGCTTATATACGAGTGTACTACCTAACATACTGGTGCACGAGATTAGAGATGCCATTGCTCGTTCCTCGGTCCCGCGGATTTATATCTGCAATGTGATGACCCAGCCCGGGGAGACCGATGGCTATAAGGCATCCGATCACATTAAGGCCATCCTGGACCATGCTGGGACCAGAATAATCGATTACGTCGTCGTCAATACCATCCCTATTCCAGAGGCTTTGCAGGAACGGTATAAAGCAGAGGGGGCCATACCGGTGAAAGCCGATCTAGCAGAAATCCGAGCCCTAGGCGTAACGCCAATTGAGGCTTCGGTAATCAGCATGACTGATTTGGTCCGGCACGACCCCGAACGATTAGCACAAGTGATCGTAGAGCTGCTTTGGCAGCAAGTCTAGTAAACTGACGCCCTACCTGCGGCTGTGGGTTAGCTTTTTGGCTGCCTGCTGATCCAATATAAAGGTACAATCTGGATGCAACTGCAAGACCGATGCCGGTAGCCCCTCGGTAACCGGGCCCTCTACAGCCCTCGCTATAGCATCCGCTTTACTTTCCCCATTGGCCAAAAGCACGATCTTGCGGCTGTTCATGATACTCTTGATTCCCATGGAAATGGCTTGTCTAGGGACATCTTCTGGCTTATCGAAGAACCGCGAATTGGCCTCGATAGTGGCCAAAGCTAGGTTAACAAGACTAGTGGTGCCACCAAAGGGAGCACCGGGCTCGTTGAACCCTATGTGACCGTTGGTGCCAATGCCAAGGATCTGTAGATCGATGCCACCGGCTGCCGTGATCTTATCTTCATAGCTGCGACACTCGCTGGCAGCATCGGTATTGGCACCATCGGGGATGTTGATCCTCTCTTTGGGCACATTCAAGTGCTTGAACAAGTGCTCATGCATGTAATAGTGGTAACTAGCAGGATGTTCAGCATGGAGGCCGTAGTATTCATCGAGATTGAAGGTAGTTACCTTCGAGAAATCCAAACCCTCCTGGTGCCTTTCCACCAATTCCTCATAAAGGCCTAGCGGCGTGCTACCTGTAGCCAACCCGAGAACCCCGGAAGGTTTCGCCTTTATGAAGTCAGCAATAATGTCAGCCGCTAGCTTACTCATCTCCTGATAGTCTCGCGCAATTTTAATCTGCAAATCTATCACCTCGCGTGATTAGCCCGAGATTCTGCCTCTGGCTAGTCCCTTTGATAAACCACCTTACCTCCTACAATAGTAGCCAGCGTATTCAAGTCATGGTCGAATATGGCTGCGTCTCCATCCTTGCCTACTACTAAGCTACCTTTGCATCTATCCATATTAACGGCCTGTGCCGGATTCAAAGATGCCATGCGAATGGCTTCAGGAAGAGATGCGCCTAGCATACACATCGCATTCTTCACCGCTCTTGCCATAGATAACGTGCTGCCTGCTAGATTACCACTCATCAGGCGAGCCGCCCCATCTACTACTTCAACTTCGAGACCGCCCAATTCATACCGGCCCTCCGGCAGGCCCATTGCGGATATGGTATCTGTGATGAGAACGATTCTCTCGGGACCTTTGGCTCGGTAAACGAGCTGCATGGCAGCGGGATGGACATGGATGCCATCACATATCAGTTCTGCGGAGAAACCGTCACAGACCAATGCCGCCCCTGCTAGACCCGGCTCTCTGTGATGCAAACCCCGCATTCCGTTGAAGGTGTGGCAAATGTGGCTAGCACCCCACAGATAGGCCTCCATCGCTTGATCGTATGATGCATCGGAGTGGCCAAGGGACACAGTAATGCCCCAGGACCGCAATTGACGTATGGCAGAAAGAGCCCCTTCCACTTCAGGAGCAAGGGTAACTAGTTTGAGCAAAGGACCAAGCTCTCCTTGGATCTCCTTCAACTCTTCCAGGGAGGCAGGGCGGATATATTTAGGATTTTGAGCTCCCTTTTTCTCCTCATTAATGAATGGACCTTCCAGGTGCAAACCCATGACTTGGGCACCACTTGTTCCCTCTTGAGCAGCTCGCTTAACTGCCCCTGCAATCCTTCGAAGCTCCGATTGGGAAGCAGTTACTGTAGCTGGCAAGAAAGCGGTCGTGCCGTAACGACTGAAGGTCTCAGACATTTTCTCCAAAGACTCCACAGTCCCATCCATTACGTCGCCTCCGCCCGCGCCATGGACATGAATATCGATGAGGCCCGGTGTAACGTAAGCACCCTGAGCATCAAAAACAGGTCCTACCTCGGGGGCTCCATCCTTTGGCCCTACATAGACTATAATCCCATCCTCAATAACAACTGTCCCTTCCATGACCTGAAAGGGAGTCACCAGCTGTCCATTAACGATGGTAATACTGTGCTTATGCACACTCAATCACCCCTTTCACCTCCACTCTCGCTTCGCCAGGATGGGAGGTATTTCCTGCCAGAAGAGACAGGTTCTTCATGGTAGGACACTCCCTGGTTGATTGTCGTCCTCCAATTATGCCCTCTCTCCAGGCTACCTATCCTAGGGTAGACGCATAAATGCCCTGGGCAGGACACATACTTAAGAAGGTATTCTCACATTGCCGGTTGGCGTTATGGGGCTGGAGGTGCCATAGTGAAGGGATTAGGTGTCGAAGCAAAGTCCCCAGAGAGAAGCAAAGTCGCAACCGAACTAACAGCTGGTATGGAGACGGCTAGCCCTCCTACCAGCGACTTGTGGATCGATGGCACCAGCGAAGAATGCCTGCCTGAACCTTCTACAGCTCTAACCACCAAGGAGCTTCCCAGGGGCTATGGGGAAGATGTTGTTGTGCTCTTGGCTCGGGATCCTACCTGGCTGTTCGCGTACTGGGAGATCACCGCAGAGGGTTGGGCCAGGGTACGACAAGACCTGTCTGACGGGCAATGCTCTCCTACCTTGCGAGTCTATGACCTGGGGCCTCAGGGACAACAGCCAACGGGATTCTTCGATGTTGCCGTTCAACCCTTCGCCGATAGGTGGCACATTAACACAGGCAAAGTAGGCTGCAGATTCCGGGTGGATATCGGGATACGTACACCTACAGGGGATTTTCGTCCCATTGCTGCCTCTAACATTATCCAAATGCCAAGAGGAAGAATGAGCTCTGCCGTGGCCAACAAGTGGTTTAGAATCGAGGAATTCTGGCTCCCCACTGCCGCCTTTCCCCCAGGCGGCAGCCCCATGGGTTGGCTCAAACAACGAAAGGCACAGTTATCGGAGCTAGAAGGATATCCCACCAGCCCCGGGATTTTTAGCCCCATGGGTTTCGGCAGTCAACCCAAGCAGCCACCCCAAGGCCCAATCTGATCGATAGCACAGGGCATAGAACCATTCTTGGAAAGGGAGTATATTCCCAGGAAAGGAGTATGGGCTTGCACCACAACTCTGGTTATGTCGCCATCGTTCTTCATGCCCATCTACCGTATGTAAGGCATCCGGAGACCACAAAATGTCTGGAAGAACTCTGGCTGATGGAAGCCATCACTGAAACATATATTCCCCTACTCGAGATGCTGCAGGGCCTTTTGCGTGATGACATAGACTTTCGAATCACCATGTCCATCACGCCTACGCTGGCTTCCATGCTGTCAGATGAATTCTTGCAGATGCGTTATGTGGGCCACGTCGATCAGCTCTTAGAACTGGCCGAAAAAGAAGTGAACAGGACCCGTTGGCAACCGAAACTTCAGGCCATTGCGCTAATGTACAGAAACCAGTTTCAAAGAGCTAGGCAAGTGTTCGATACCTATCACCACCGTCTATTGGACGGTTTCAATGAGGTTGAAGCCACCGGCAAACTGGAAATCATGGCTTCTGCTGCTACCCATGGGTATCTGCCCCTGCTCTTTGTGGATAAGAAAGCCGTCGAGGCACAGATTGCCGTAGGGGTGGAAGCTTATCGCTATGCTTTCGGTAAAGACCCCGAGGGCTTTTGGCTCCCAGAATGTGGTTTTACACCCGGCATAGACGACATCCTGGCAGCTCATGGGATCCGTTACTTTCTTACTGATACCCACGGCATACTTCACGCTGAACCTCGTCCCGAAACCTCAGTCTATTCCCCCATCTATTCAGCGGCTAACGTAGCAGCTTTCGGCCGAGACTGGGAGTCATCCAAACAGGTTTGGAGTGCCACCGAAGGATATCCTGGCGATTACTGCTATAGAGATTTCTATCGTGATATTGGCTTTGATGCAGACTACCAATACATCAAGACTTATCTGGTCAACGGCATCAGGGGCTTTACTGGCATCAAGTACCACAGGATAACCGGGCCTTCTGATCACAAGGAACTATATGATCCGGCTATGGCCCAGAAGAAAGCCGCTGAGCACGCCGGCAATTTTATGTTTAATCGAAAGTTACAGATCCAGTATCTGGCAACTCAGATGAACCGTCCACCCTTGATAGTTGCTCCCTATGATGCAGAGCTGTTTGGTCATTGGTGGTATGAAGGCCCTCAGTGGCTAGATTACCTCTTACGTAAATGCGCTCATGATCAGAATACTTTCACCCTGATTACTCCCCGAGAGTACCTGGAGCGCCACCCTTCTGCACCGGTAGGCATGCCTTCCGAATCAAGCTGGGGTAATGGCGGATACCATGAAGTCTGGCTGGACGGGAGCAATGATTGGATTTATCGGCATCTTCATAAAGCTGCCCAACGAATGGTAAAAATGGCCAATCAATATCAAAATGCCCAAGGGACTCTGGAAAGGGCTCTAAATCAAGCCGCTAGAGAATTGTTCCTGGCTCAAGCAAGTGATTGGGCCTTTATCATGAAGACCGGCACCTTAGTAGAATATGCCCGGCGTCGTACCCAAGACCATATTCTCAACTTCACTGAGCTCTTTGGGCAGATTACTGCCAATCATCTCGATGAAACTTGGTTAAATGGCTTGGAAGCAAGGCATAACATCTTCCCCTGGCTGGATTTTCGAGTTTTTGCCGGGGACTTGAAACAGCCTGCCACCAAGGCAAGCTGGCTCTCCAGAGCTGGCACCAGGTGACAATTGATCTTGGCCCCTTTTCCAAAGAAAACGTCTTCATCTTCGATTACTATCGAAGCTGTCCCTCAATTTCACCCAAATATAGCTGAGCTAAGGAATCTGCTTCATCGTATGTTGGTGCTTCAGCATAGACCCTCACCATCGGGTCTTCACCATCTGGCAAGACTAGAGCCCATCCCTGCTCATGATAGACCTTAATGCCATCGATCAAATCTCTGGGTCTATCTACAGTACTTGCCAAAAGGGTGTGCATAACCCTTCCCTTCTCCTGCCAAGTCACAGGTATATCCAGTTCTCTTCTTCCCTTTGCTGGAATGGAGGCCACTAGTTTTTCCAGGCTCACTCCCTCCCGGGCCACCAAGCTCAGTAGTGCAGCAATGAAGGACAGAGCATCAAAGGCAGGGTGCAGCAAGGTCAGATCTCCCTCAGCTTGACCGTCAGCCCCCTGGAGAACAGCCCGGGGATTATTGGGAGTCCGTACAACCGGAAGATGGTATCTGGCCGCCAATTCCTCAACAGAGTGGGGTGCCGTCACCGGTACCGCCATAACCTTACCAATATCTTTACCTCTAACAGCAAAAGCCCATGTGAGTAACGGCCAATACACATCCTCCGACAAGAGCTCACCTTCACCGCCAACTACCAAGACAGTTCTTCCACTACCGCCAACCAGAAGGCCTAGAGCCGCCTCCTCTCGGAGTACCGTATCTATCACTTGACTCAGATAAGAGTCCTGCTGAAACAAAGCTGTATTGGGGGCAACCCCTGGTTCTTTGTCGAAAGCGACATCAATAACTTGGCAGCCTAGCTCATCTAGCAGTGGTGGCAGCAAAAACCTCAGGGCCGGTGAGGTATAGCCAATCACCACCGATAGACGTTGGCCACCAAAAGAGGCTTTGCCGTACTGCTGGCAAAGAGCCTTCAGATAGGCTTGGTTGGCACCAGCGGCAAATTGCGTTCTCCCAACCTCACCTCCCGGAACTCGGCGAAAATCTCCCCGGTAGAAGTAGTTCTCCAAAGCCCGTTCCTGATTGCGACTAAATGGAAAGCCTTTCTCATCGAGGATCTCAACCTCGATTTGATCCGACATTTTCCGTCCTTGTTGGACATATACTCCTGCTTTGGTCTTTGTCAGTACCGTGGTAAAGCGGGTTACTGGCAGTGTAGTGGATCCGATATCAACTACATTAACTCCGCTTGACAAAACACCGGCGGTAAGCGCTCTCTTCACCATACGGGATGGTTCCCAACCATCAGCTGCAACTAACACTGCTTGTCGTAGATCCAGCATTGCCCCTAGACTAGCCCCTACCCGAGCAGCAAATTCCGGGCTAATCTCCACATTGGCAAGCCCCACTATGCCAGTGTTGCCAAATAGGCTGCTGGAGCAGGTTCCAGCCCATACTACATCTTCGGTAACAGTAGTGGACTTCTCAACCAGTTTCTGGGGCCAGATCTTAACACTGGGGCGAATTGTACTTGACATCCCCAAGATACTGCTTTGGCCAATAACAGCTCCTTCAAATATCCTGACCTTAGGTTTCACCACAGCCTGATTGCAGATTACCGTGCCCCTGACTTCTGCCCCATTGCCGATATGTACATTGTTCCAAACAATTGAACGCTTAATCGAACTCTGCTGACCTACCACACTATTGGACCCTATGATCGTATGGGGACCAACGACAGCCCCCCGCTCTACACGGCTGTTTCTTCCCAAGATGGCAGGAGGCCTAATTACTGCATCTTGATGGATGAAGGCTCCTTCTTCCGTCCAGATACCCCCTTGATCTTGGCCCGAAAGCCGCGTCCGCACCTTTCCCTCCAACAGATCGATATGGGATTGTACATACTGTTCTAAATTTCCGATATCTGACCAGTAACCACTGGCCACATAGCCATAGAGGGGCTCACCACGTTGAAGCATGAGGGGAAAAAGGTCCTTGCTAAAATCGAATTGGCGCCCCGTTGGTATCAAGGATAGAGCCTCGGGCTCTAGTATATAGATGCCGGTATTAACTGTATCGCTGAAGACTTCTCCCCAACCAGGCTTTTCCAGGAAACGTTCTACCTGGCCAGCCTCGTTGATAAATACTAACCCATATTCTAATGGTGATGATACTCGGGTCAGGACTAAGGTAGCCAGCGAACCTTTCTCATGATGATAGGCTACCGCCCCCTCTAGATCCAAATCGGTTAGACTATCTCCCGAGATCACAAGACAGGTCCCATCTAGGAAACTCCTCGCGTTTTTGACGCTACCGGCGGTACCTAGGGGCTGATCTTCCACGAAGTATTGCAGTCTAACGTTCCACGGAGCGCCATCCCTAAAGTGCTCTTCAATGATCTCTGGTATATAGCAGGTAGTTACAGCTATATCTTCTATCCCATTTAGAGCCAAAAGTTCAACGATGTATTCCATCATCGGGCGGTTAGCTACTGGCACCATGGGCTTGGGAAGATCACAAGTTAAAGGCCGAAGTCGACTTCCTTGTCCCCCCGCCATAATGACTGCCTTCATGATCACACCCCTCCCCTTTGACTAGGGAAAGACTCCCGGGCATTGTCAAAGCCATGGGCGAAGGATGCTGTATCTTGATAGCGGGACAATGCACCTTGGGTTGTAAGCCGCGTTCCTCCTAGAATACCGTCAGCGGGGAAACTATCGGCCTCTCGCCACGGGCTCTCGGCAAACTCACTGAGTATCTCCTCATATACTGCCAGAGTCCTTTGGGCGATCAAAGACCAGCTGTACTCCTCCTTAACCATTTCAAGAGCACGTGTTTTGATGTACCTTGCGAATTCTGGTGCATCAAGGTACGCCAATATATTATCTGCCAGGGACTGGGCATTACCTGGATAGGCCCGAAGCCCGTTTTGGGCATGCTGTACTATCTCTGACAGTCCTCCTGTATCGGACACAACTACTGGTACTCCAGCAGCCATGGCCTCGAGCGCCACTATGCCAAAAGGTTCATATAAGCTGGGCACTACGGCCACATCAGCGCAGGCATACAGGCGGTTGCGGGTGAGATCGTCGATAAACCCGGCAAAGTAAACGCTTTGGGCCACTCCGAGTCTCTGGGCCCGTTCTCTTAAGGCAAATTCCGCCGGACCTCTACCGGCAACAACGAACTTAACCCGTTTGAATCTGGACAGGACTCGAGGAATTGTCTCAACAAGTGTATCAACGCCTTTTTCATGTACCAAACGACCTACAAAGAAAACAATGGCTTCACTATCTGCTGCGTAGCGACGCCGAAAACCCCGACGATCAAAGGAGTCTTCAATGGAAAAATCCGATACATCTACACCATTGGGCAACACAGAGATCTTGTCTATAGGTGTTTGGAAAATATACTGAATCTCGCCCCGCATGTACTGGCTACAACATATTACCTTCCAAGCTTCATATGTCAACCACCACTCTAGATTGCTGATGTGGCGCTGCTGATCATTGTGGAGCCCGTGGTTGCGTCCAAATTCTGTAGCATGAATAGTGGCTACCAAGGGGCGCATAAGGCCGTGTTTCATCGTTTTGCCGGCATGTGCTGCTAACCAGTCATGCCCGTGGATGATATCAAAGGTGTGGCCTTGTCGGATCAGTCCCAAAGCAGCCTCTAACATGTGTACATTGAGATGGGTAACAGATTCGATGAAATCCCGACCTTGAGGACCATACATCCTCAATCTGTGAACATGGACGCCTTCTACAACTTCCACCGAGGGAGTACCGTCTGCATCACCAGTTAGTACATGCACCTCTTGACCCAGCTTAGCCAATTCCTCGGAGAGCTCGGCCACATGCCGACCCAATCCTCCAACAACTTGGGGAGGGTACTCCCACGATAACATCAGAATCTTCACCGAACCGCCTCCCAGCTCTTTTCTTCTAGCTTTTCCCAGACCACCAATTCTATGCAATCGAAATAGAGTCTAGGGGCTTATGGCTTTTCGGTTATGTCTTGAGGAGGTTTAGATTCGCTGGAGCTCTTCTCCGGCGGCCCGCAGAAAGCTCACCAGCCTGCGGAAGTGCCGTCGGCTGCTTCGTTCGTGTTTAAGCCTTGCTATCATGTGTTGAGCAAAGATCAGTAGGCTAGCATCCACCGTCTGCGGTGTAAGGCTTGTCGACCAGCCTTCTGCAATCCAAGCGGAGTCTCGAAAGGCCTGGCGAACTACTACATGGGGCGCGAAAGCACGAGTATGCCAGAAAAGGTAGTATAGCAGATCAAAAAGGGGAGGTGCTTGGAAACACTGTTCACCCCAATCGATAACATAAAGAGATCCATCGTGGCGGATAACGTTGGGGTGCTTTAGATCTCCGTGTACCAGACCCTGCCGAATAGGCTGCCCGTTAAGAATGCTTGGCATCCCATCAAGACCCGCCTCCTTCAGCACATTGAGTAAGGTCTCGCATTTGCCCTCGAAACGTAATTCCAGTGGTTTGTCGAAGACTTGGGTATCGAAGACCAGGCCGAGATGGGGCCAAAGAACCCGTAAAGCTGCCAGACCCTCATCGAGGTCGTACAGGGGGATACACCGTCCATGCATGTATTGCTCTGTAAATATTAGGTTAGGCTCGTCCCATTCAAGAATAGCCGGGCTTATGGAGATCACAGCCGGCTGGCGGCGCACCCATAGTTCCTGGTGGAAAAGAGCTTTGGATGAAAGCTTCCGGGTCACCCTGGCCCGCTCAAAATCAAAGGCAATCCACTTTTCATTGTTTCCCATGAACACAACATCCCAGTAGGTATCCGACAATATCGGGGCACTACCAACCGGCAGCAAGTGTCGCCAAATAGGACGCCGCAAAACTCCAAATAATCCTGCTTTGATCCTTCGTCCCAACCAGCTTCCTTCTGCCGCCAAAACGTTGGGGGCCATGCTGTCTACCACCTGTTGCCAGGCTATCTTCGAATCAGCTACATAAAAGTTGCCTATGCCCCGCATTTGATACGACTTATCGACTGCCGTTACCTGATAGGTCACCATGGAATACACTCTCCACATCAGTAGACTAATCTCCTCACTAGTAGAGGATCGCATGTGGAGTCCTTAGCGTTCATGGTAAGCTTCTCCTGCCTCTGCCTTGCCATATCGTCCCTTTGCCTTACCATTAAGAAACCGGAAGTGAGTACACCTCCGGTTTGCCCTGTATACATAGGAATGTTTGGGTTGTTTTCTTGACTATTGGCCATAGCCCGGTGGCTCTTGTCGGAAGACTGTTATGAAGATTCCTCCTAGCAAGCACAGCACAGCTAAACTTGCTAACAAATGTCCCATGGTAAAAGGCAAAGATAGCCCGTGACTGACTGGGATAAGGACGGGATACTCTCCTTGGGCTAGATCCTTGGTCTCCAGTTGTGCTTTTTGGCTCCTCTTGCCACCTAGCCTAGGATCCAGTAGATCGATAACATTAGGCCCATCAGCCATCGTGGCCCCACCAAAGGACCACTGACTCGCCACCTCCTGAATAGCCCGATATTGATCGGGCCCAAAGGTGTCAAATCCGCCGACTAGCACATAGTATTGCCATTTTCGAGCAGGGATCCCGGCAATCTCCAGAGGCACCTCTCCCCGAATAGTCTTGTTATCGGGCAATAACAAGGCCTTGATGGGGTGGACTTTGGCTGGATCAGAGCGAGCGTCTAGCCAGCGGGAGCCGCCCCAAGGCTGTATCCGCAAGCGATACTCCCAGCCGGCCTCCGGCGAAAACATGATCCCCGGACCCGGTGCCACAGGTTTAAGGTGACCGCCGGGTTCACTATCAATATATACATCTATGAGCTGATGGAAGAACCCCTCTGGCGCCTTCCACGGGTTTGTGACCTTGGCAAAAGAAATGTCGAAATAGATATTTTCATTGTCATGCCAGATGTGGACTCGCCTTAGATCAAACAACCCTGGCTCAAATACATGGTGAAGTGGGTAGGTCACGGCACCGGAGCCGTAATCATCGCCTAATCTGTCCTCCACGCTAAAGACTACCTGACTGGCAGCGACATTTTGTCCAGCAAATGGTAAAATCCAGACTAACATGACGCCTACCATGGTCATAGCTGACCATATCTTCGTTCTCCGGGATAGGCCGCTGCGCATCCTACTCGATTTTGGCCACAGCCTCCTAGCCTTCCTTAGCGCTCTGTGCTGCATGGTGCTCCCTCCCCGCTTACCACACTATGCTGACGGGGGGTTCATTATGTCGGGTTCAAGTTTCTCTATGCATGGGGCAAATGTGCTCAGCGGTAAAGCCCTGTCCTACGGCCTCTTCGCCGACGTAGACCCGGGGTACTCTGCCTCCAATCATACAAATGATCTCGTAGTTGATAGTCCCCATCTTTTCGGCGAGCTCGTCGGCGCTGATAAACTCATCCCCTTGCCTGCCTAAAAGCACTGCTTCGTCCCCGATACTAATCGAATCATCTCCTACATCCACCATGCACTGATCCATGCAGATGTTGCCCACTACGGGATAGCGTTTGCCCTTTAGAAGGACTTCCCCTTTGCCGCTGAGCAGGCGTGAATAGCCATCAGCATAGCCAACAGGTAGTGTCACAATATTCGTATCTCTATGAGTCACATAATCCGCTCCATAACTAATACCACTACCTGCTGGCACCCGGTGCACAAAACTCACTGCTGCTTTTAGCTCTAAAGTAGGCATTAGTTCCGGTAGTCCTTGTAGACTGGGCATCGGCGATAGACCATAGGCGGCTATACCGCTGCGTACCATGGACAAACATGTCTGTGGCAGTCTCAAAGCCGCGGCAGTATTGGCAACATGTTTTATGGGTATCTCGATGCCGACCTGTTGTAGATCGGTCGTGACCTGCACAAACGCTTCAAACTGCCGAAGAGCGTAGGTTTCATCCATGGCATCGGCAGTAGCAAAATGGGAGAATATGCCCTCAAGCTCTAAGTTGGGCAACGTCAATATGCCTTTGATAAATCCCACCGCTGTTTCTGGCAAAACTCCCAATCGACCCATACCGGTATCCAGCTTGACATGGACCCGTGCCGTGGTGTCCCGCAACTTAGCCGCGGCGGATAGCGCCTTAGCCCCTTCCCAGGTACATACAGCAACTCTCAGATCATTTTCTACCACCAAAGGTGCCTGCCACTTAGGGGGCTGTCCCAAGATCAAGACAGGTTCAGTGATCCCGGCTTGCCTTAAAGTCATGCCCTCCTCGACAATAGCCACTCCCAGCCAGCTTGCTCCGTTTCTAAGAGCCGCTTTGGCTACGGGTACCGCGCCATGTCCGTAACCATTTGCCTTGACTACTACCATAAGTTCCGTTGACATTGGCAGATGCTGTCGCAGCAACCGCACGTTATGGCTAAGGCCATCCAAATTGACTTCTACCCAAGCCGGGCGATGTGGTCCCAAAGACAAAGCGGCTACTGCTCGCTCTACACTAGGTAGCTCCACCGTTCCTTCACTTCTTCCTTTTGTATAGCATTTAGTGCCTCCGGTATGGCTTCCACCAAATCACCGGCCAATAGCGAAACCTCTCCCTGCTTCTTTAAGGCCATGTCTCCGGCCAAGCCGTGGATATATACAGCAGCTCGAGCCGCAGCGACGGGGTCGATGCCTCCTGCCATGAACCCTCCCACCATGCCGCTTAGTACGTCACCGGTGCCACCCGTGGCCATTCCGGGGTTGCCAGTAGTATTCACCCAAAATCGCCCATCCCATGCGCCCACAACGGTACCAGCCCCTTTAAGGACCGCTATACAGCTAAAGCGCTGGGCAGCAGTAAGAGCTGCTCTTACTCTATCTTTTTCGATATCTGCTATGGAACACTCCAAAAGACGAGCCATTTCCCCGGGATGGGGAGTAATCACCAACGGGCAATCTTTATCAATTTGGCGCTTGTCCAAACAGCGGGTCTTAGCTGCCAAGTTGAGGCCATCAGCGTCGAGAAGAACGGGGCAGGTAGCTTCCAGTAGTAAAGCTTCAACCAGCTCTCCCGTGGAATCATGCTGCCCTAGGCCCGGACCTATTACCACAGCATCCATATGAGGCAGCAATCTCTGAATAATAGGCAATGCTGCCACGCTTAAGCTCCGCTCGGCTGTCTCAGGCAAAGGAATAGTCATCGCCTCAGTCACTTTCATCTCGAGGATGTCGTTGAGGCTAGCGGGAACACCGAGGGATACTAACCCGGCTCCACTTCTCAATGCTCCATAAGTAGCGAGACTAGCCGCTCCCGTCATACCCACTGATCCGGCCAAAAGAAGAACGTGACCAAAGGTCCCTTTATGGCCATGGACAACCCGACAAGGTATGAGTTCCTTGGTAGCAGAAGCTGTCAAGAGGCTACCGGGTCCCCCCAAATTCAGTATCTTAGGGGGGATACCGATGTTGGCGACATAGACCAATCCAGTCTGCCGAACTCCAGGGTGGATGAAGAGGCCCACTTTCGGAGCGGCGAAGGTCACAGTCATATTGGCCTTGATACACGGCCCATATGCCGTGCCGATGCTGGCATCAAGACCAGAAGGGACATCCACTGCCAGTACTGGTTTCTCCACCTCGTTGACCAACTGAATTACTTGTGCCATGATACCTTGTGGTTCGCCCCTGATACCGGTTCCCAACAGGGCATCAACGACGAGATCGGTTAACGATAGCCCAAACCGCAGTTTAGGTAGATACTGCTCATCGACCTCTTGCATGTCTATTCCCAACTGCTCACAAATACGGTAATTGGCCAGCGCATCATGGACAAGCTCTTCGGCCCTTGCACAAAGAAACAGCCGCACTTTGTAACCTAAATTGCTCAGGTAGCGGGCAGCCACAAAACCATCGCCGGCGTTATTGCCCTTGCCGGTCAGAATCGCTATCTTCCGTCCCTGGCTCTTCTCTAAAAAGGTGGCAGCCACTTCTGCCACCTGTCGACCGGCGTTTTCCATTAGTACTATACTGGGAATACCAGTCTCTGTCACAACCTGATTATCAACTGCCCGCATCTGGGCAGCTGTCAAGAGTCTCATCGCTGGTCTTCACCTCGCTTGCTCGCTTCAATGCCACGGCACTAGCTATAGCATATTTTCGGCTATGGGAGAGGGAAATATGGATGAGGCCAATCCCTCTAGCAGCTGCCAATTCTTTGCTGGCCCCCCACAAACACACATAGGGCTTTCCTGAGCTCTCATGTCTGATCTCGATATCACGCCAGCGTACGCCTTGCCGCCAGCCCGTTCCTAAGGTCTTCATTACCGCTTCTTTGGCGGCAAAACGAGCGGCCAATTTTTCCCATTGGGCCCGCGGAGCCCCCACCAAACAACGCTCTTGCTCTAAGGGAGTATATACCCTATCCAAAAATCTCTGCCCTTGTCTTTTCCAGACTGCGGCTACTCTCTCAATCTCGATGATATCGATTCCTGTACCGTAGATCAACAGCCTACCTCCGTCTTTCTCCCTCACCTAATGAACCCAGCTCCGCTCCGATGATGGCTACAAGCTCCCCGACAATGCTGTTCACCATCTGTTCCTCGGGGCCCTCCGCCATAACTCTAATCAACGGCTCTGTGCCTGAAGCTCTAACCAAGATGCGTCCATTATCTCCTAGAATCTCGGTAGCCTGGCTAATAGCCGACTGAATCTTGCGGTTGCCTTCCCATCCGTGTTTGTCTTTGACGTGAACATTGCGCAGAACTTGAGGATATTTTTGCAGCTGAGCCGCTAAATCTGATAATGGCCGAGATTCGTCCTGCATGACTTCAAGGAGTTTCAGGGCTGACAAGACGCCATCACCCGTCGTATTGTGATCGAGGAAAATTATATGTCCCGACTGTTCACCTCCAAGATTAAGCCCCTGGACTCGCATGGCTTCCAGTACATATCTGTCTCCATTGGCTGTTACCACAACATCGCCCCCTGCAGCCCTGAGGGCAGCTCGTACCCCCAAGTTGCTATAGACCGTCACAGCCATGCGATCCTTAGCCAGCTTTCCCCGGCGAAGCATATGCAGTCCACAGATAACTAAAATGTGGTCCCCGTCCACTAGATTGCCCTTTTCGTCCACTGCAATCATGCGATCAGCATCGCCATCATGGGCTATCCCTATGTCGGCGCCATACCGGGTAACAGCGGCAGCAAGAGCCTCTGGTTTGGTGGAACCACATCCATCATTAATATTGAGGCCATCGGGGCTGTCGAAAAGGCTGATCACCGTAGCACCTAGTTCCCGCAAAATGCGAGGGGTCACTTGGCAAGCAGCTCCGTTTCCTGAATCGACAACCACCTTCAGCCCAGTCAGATCCTTCGGTCCAACGCCCTTAAGAAAACTAACGTACGCATCAATCCCATCGGTCCTAACCTCTACCCTGCCCACATCCTTTCCTGTAGGCCGAGGTAGTCCATCTTCTTGAGACCAGAAGGATGTCTTTATACCCTGGGCAGTCTCCTTCATGAGGGACTCTATCTCATCTTCCACGCTATCTATCAACTTAAAACCATCTCGGGCAAAAAACTTGATGCCGTTGTCCGCAACCGGATTATGGGAGGCAGAAATCATTACGCCGGCATCTACTTGCCACCTTCTGGCCAGATAGGCAACGCCGGGAGTCGGCAGAACACCAGCTTGCAGCACATTCGCCCCTACGGAGGTTATGCCTGCGGTAAGAGCAGCTTCCAGCATATGCCCGGAGATCCGCGTATCCCGCCCAACCAAGACCTGGGGGCGCCGGGCTTCACTGTCTCGCAGTAGTACATACGCACCATAACGGCCCAAAGCATAGGCTAGCTCCGGGGTGAGAGCTTTGTTGGCCACCCCCCGGACACCATCGGTTCCAAACAGCCTCGTCAAAATCATCACCCACTGTAACTAATATAAAGACTACCATGGACTTATTCTCGGTAACCGCCGCTTCTCCTTCGCTTTTCGCTCCTTGCCAGCCTCCAGCTCTGCCCCTAGTGCCAAAGCCAGCCGCTCCGCCGTATCCGGGCCAGCTCTTCCCAGGATGACTTCGTCAAGAGCAGGTATCAATATCTCGCCAACCATGCGCCTGCGAACCTCGTGCCATTCCGCTGCCAAGGGGGGCAATCCCATCGACCGTTCCAGAACCTCTATTAGATTTTCGCTTTGACTAGCAGAGAGCCCCATTTCTTGCTGCCATTCATGAAATACACTTCTACAAGCAGGGATTCCGTGATTATTTTTGCTAAGCTCTCGCCCTAGCTTCAGGCTGAGACTTCGAGCAAACTCCATGGAAAGGCGGGAATGGGCCAAACCTTGGAAGCGTCGATGACGAAATACTGATACGCTTACCATTGTGCCTCCAAGGTAGCCGTTTTCGCCGGTGCTGCCGGGAGGTGGTATGAGGACAATATCTTGCGGAATACTTAAAGATCGATATCCCCGCAACCGGGCGTTCTCACCCATGCCCCATATCCAAGGCCCCACCGGACCTATTGCCACCTTCCTACCTGACACGAAATCAGTGAGTAAGGTACCCTGAACCATAGATAAGAGTTTCTCATCTTGCCATTTTTGCCAATCAGTGAGGACAGATTCGATTATCTGTTTGGTTAGCAAGAGCTCTCCCTTAGGGCCCACAACCCCTCCGCTCAGGGTGACAAGAAGCTGAAGGAGGGTATCTGAGTTCCCCATGGCATGGGCCATATAAGGCTGGCGGATTGGTTTAGCCTTATCTAGTCTATCCTTGAGCTCCTGCCAACCATACCCTTTCCAGGTAGCGGCATCGCCTAGTTGGTCGATAAGTACAGCCAAATCCAAGCCCAACCCCGCGAGCATCTTCTTGTTGGCAGCCCAGATCTGGGGCCGTATCTGGCACGGCCAAGCCATGTGATTCTCACCCACCGTTACATGGGCCAAAGCAGCGGGAAAGTAATTTGAACGTTCCTGCTCCGGCAAGAAGCGATCTATTGGCAGCTGCAGATCTGACCAAACTCGAAACCACTCAGCATTCTCTACCAAGACATGGGGAGGTCGCCCCGCGGCTAGGGCCTTTTCCATTGCTTCATCCAAACTAGATGCTGGTACTACCTCAAAGGATATCTCTATATTGGGATAGAGACTATGAAAAGCTGTTGTCACATCTGACCAAAACTCAGACTCCAAAGGCGGGGGCTGGCACAGACCACCATCATTCTCCACCCAGATTTCCAGGGAATATGTGGTTTGGCCATCGATTTTGGCATAGGGATCTAAAGTCAACTGAGGGTGCTGAACCCTCCACCACCAACCACCTATAGCGGCAAGAACGATGATTACCCCAGCCAGAAGGAGTGCAAGCCTGCGGTTTTTCACTGTCTCACCCCCAAGAGTAGATACACATCGGGCCAGCCTATGCCATCGGCCATGAGACCATATGCCTTTTGGAGCTGTTTTACAGCCTCTGCCGTCTGCTCTCCGTATCTGCCATCGGCAAGTCCACAGTCACAACCCTGCTCCCTTAAGGCAAACTGTAGAGCAACCACATCTTGACCACTGCTACCTTGCTCCAACTGCCTAGCAACCCCGCCAGGGGAGCGACCCACCATGCGGACTATAGTACCTTCAGGTATAATTCGAAACACCTGCTCCACATGGCGATTAAACATGCGTATACATCCGCCGCTGGCCATGGTGCCTATAGACCAGGGTTTATTAGTACCATGGATCCCGTAGATGCCCCAGGGCACGTTCAGACCTAGCCAGCGGCTACCAAACCCTCCGCCCCAATTCATACTCTTGTGGGCGATGCGAAACTCACCGATGGGACTTGGCGTCTTGGCCATACCCACTGCTACGGGGAACTTCTGGTATTCCTTACCTTCTATGTGGATTGTCAGCAGACGCCGGCTTACATCGATGACTATCTCCCGCTCACCGTCGGGTACCGGCTGGGCACCTTCGATAACAGGCACAGGAAAATCATTGGCTAGCGCCTGCCACGTCATGGGGCCCACTACCCCGTCGTGGCTAAGTCCCTTCTGGCGTTGCAAGCCTTGCACTGCTGCCATTGTCAAACGGTCAAATCGACCTGAAATAGCTCCTCCGTATAGATTCAGGCACTTAAGACCCCTTTGTAGTTCGGCAACATCCTCACCTTCCATCAAAGGGTCTGCGAGATACAGAAGTCGGTCTGATTCGCATTGAGCATGCTCGAGTCGGCCCATTTTGGATTCATCCTCCGCGGCCATTAGTCCAGAGCCAGCCGGTGGAACATAAATATCCATCAAAGAGTCGATTCCAGCACTAGCAGTCCAAACACACCACCAAAATACCGCCAACAAAAACAGCGTGCAAATGGTGGCCCCTACTAACGGCAGAGACTGTCTCCAACGCGGCCTCTTATCTTTTAACATTGTCCAATCCCTTCCCGTCATCTATTCATCCCCGCCAAGGTTGGGAGGTCTACCACGATGTAATCCCTATCACGATGTAATCTTTATTCAAAGAAACCGCTGAGCAGAACCAGTCTCTAGGCATAGGCTGCCATGATCAGGCAATAAGCAAAAAAGCAGGCGACACTCAAGGAAAGCGCCACCCGCTGTCTTCTGTTCGGAAACCATTATCCTATAGCTTTTCCACGCCAGTTCGCAAAAGCCCGTACTCTATGCTATCTACTAAAGCTCGCCAACTAGCCTCAATCAAGTTGGTAGATACACCTACTGTTCCCCACGTCTGCACCCCATCGGTGGATTCGATAAGCACTCGCACCTTAGCACTGGTGCCGCGCCGTTCATTTAAAACCCGCACCTTATAGTCAGCGAGCCGGATATCCTTCAGACGCGGGTAGGCTTCTTCCAGTGCTTTGCGAAGGGCATTATCCAAAGCATTGACGGGCCCGTTGCCTTCTGCCACCTGATGGGATGTCCGCCCGCCGATCTTTACCTTGACAGTGGCTTCGGCCAGAGGCTCTTCATCCCGATCTTGCTTTTCAATAATGACCCTGAGTCCCTCCAGGTGGAAAAAGGGGGTGTATAGACCAAGGGATTTCCTTAACATGATCTCAAACGAAGCTTCAGCTCCTTCAAAATGGTACCCCTGATACTCCAGGTCTTTGATCACATCTACCACACTGCGCAATGCCGAAGAGTCCTCTTCTAAGGCAATATTATACTCTTGCGCCTTGTAAGCTATGTTGCTGGCACCGGATAGTTCAGAGATCAGGACCCTGCGTCGATTACCCACTGACTCCGGCGGTATATGCTCATACGTTTCAGGGTGACGCATCAAAGCACTTACGTGCAGACCTCCCTTATGAGAGAAAACGCTTCTGCCTACAAAGGGCTGCCTATCATTGGGAATCTGGTTGGCCACTTCCGAAACAAACTTTGATAGGCGGGTAAGCTGCCTTAGGCTCTCTGGGGTGAGGCATTCTCGACTAGCCTTGAGCTGCAGGTTCGGAATCACGCTGCACAAGTCGGCATTGCCACACCGCTCGCCATATCCGTTGATGGTTCCTTGGATGTGCTGAGCTCCCGCATTCACCGCAACTAAGGTGTTGGCGACTGCCAAACTTGAGTCATTGTGGACGTGTATTCCCACCTGGACGTTTACAGCATCGACAGCTGCTCGGGTCGCAACATCTACCTCCCAAGGCAAGGTGCCACCGTTGGTATCGCAAAGGACCACCACCGCCGCTCCGGCCTTTGCGGCACACTGCAATACTTCTAGGGCATAGACAGGATTCTTCTTATAGCCATCAAAGAAATGCTCAGCATCAAATATCACTTCCAGGCCCTGGGCACAAAGGAAGGCAATACTATCTCTTACCATGGCCAAGTTTTCTTCCAGTGTAGTCTGGAGGGCGTTAGTAACATGGAAATCCCAGGCCTTACCAACAATAGCCGCTACGCTGACCTCTGCTGCTAATATGGCCTGGAGGTTTCTATCCTGGGAAGCTGCGACACCAACCCGACGGGTGCTACCAAAGGCGGAGAGCTTGGCATGCTGCCACTTCATCTCCTTGGCTCTCTGAAAGAACTCGTTGTCCTTGGGATTGGAGCCGGGCCACCCTCCTTCAATGTAATCGAACCCTAACTGATCTAGCCTTTGAGCGATCTTGAGCTTGTCTTCCACGGAAAAAGAGATTCCCTCTCCCTGGGCTCCGTCCCGCAAGGTTGTATCATAGAGAATGATTTTGCCGGTCATACACGCCTCCTCCTAAAATAGCTGCTACCACTAAGTTGCCCATGGTCTTTGTATCAACCAATCGATCTTCGGGCTGCCAAATATCCCTGGTGCGAAAGCCCTGGGCTAATACTGACTCTACCGACCTCTCGACTAGTGCCGCCCCTTCCGGATTGTCCAAAGAGTACGCCAGTAGCATAGCGGCGGAAAGTATGGCTGCCAAGGGATTAGCAACACCCTGTCCGGCAATATCCGGTGCAGAGCCGTGGACGGGCTCATATAGGCCTACTTCTCCTCCAAGACTGGCCGATGCCAGCATTCCCAGGGAACCCGTTAACATCGCAACTTCATCACTGAGAATGTCACCAAACATATTTGTAGTCAAAATCACATCAAATTGCTGCGGGTTTCGAAGTAGCTGCATAGCGCAGTTATCTACAAAGAGGTGGCTTAGCTCAACATCGGGGAATTCTTCTCCCACCTTAGTCACCGTCTCCCGCCATAAGCGGGAAGATTCCAGAATGTTGGCCTTATCCACCGACGTGACCATGCCCCGCCTGCCCCTGGCAGCTTTAAATGCCACCCTCGCAATTCGCTCAATCTCAATGGTTGTATACTCTAGGGTGTCAACGGCCCGCATGCCGCCATTGGGCAAGACCTCTCTAAAGCGGGGGCGACCAAAATAGAGTCCACCGGTGAGCTCCCTCACCACCAGAATGTCAATACCGGCCACCACTTCCGGCTTCAAGGTGGAGGCTGCCTCCAAGGGCCCGAAGATTCGAGCTGGCCGCAAATTAGCATAAAGCCCCAACCCCTTGCGAATTCCCAAAAGTCCGGCCTCCGGACGCTCATCACCGGGAAGGGCATCCCACTTCGGCCCCCCCACTGCACCCAACAAGACTCCAGCCGCCGATCGGCAAACCGCCAAAGTGGCTTCTGGTAAAGGCGTCCCGTGCCTATCTATAGCTATGCCGCCCATATCAGCCGTCTCCCAAGTAAAAGACAAGTCTTGCACTTGGGCTACAGCTTCTAGTACCTTAACGGCCTCTGCCACAATCTCGGGCCCAATGCCATCACCGGGAAGCAAGGCTATTTTAGCCATGTCTGCTTCCCTCCTCTAGGCCCTCTTTGACAAAATCAATGAGTCCACCAGCCCCGATAATCGCCTGCATGAATTCGGGAAACGCCACGGCGTTGTATGTTCTTTGTAAAGTCACATTACTGACCAATCCCCGGGCCAAATCCACAGCCACCTCATGGCCTTCTTTAGCTTCCCGGACGGCTTCCGGACACTCCAAGATAGGAAGACCGATATTGATGGCATTGCGATAGAAAATCCTGGCAAAGGATTCTGCGATAACACACGCCACTTTAGCAGCCTTGATGGCAATAGGAGCATGTTCCCGAGAACTGCCGCACCCAAAGTTGCTTCCCGCCACTATGATATCTCCCTCACCCACTTTCTCGGCAAAAGTAGGATCGGCATCCTCCATACAGTGCAGCGCCAGTTCCCTAGGAACCGAAGTATTTAGATGTCGAGCCGGTATGATGGCATCAGTATCAATATCATCACCGAAGACCCAGATTTTCCCTTTAAGCTGCCTCATCCCAAGCACCCCTTTCCCATTATTGCCTCCGGGCTGGTAATCCGGCCAGCAATGGCGGAAGCTGCGGCCACCGCCGGGCTGCTTAAGTAGACTTCGCTTTCCGGATGTCCCATACGTCCCACGAAGTTTCGATTAGTGGTTGCCAAGGCTCGCTCACCTTTAGCCAAGACTCCCATGTGACCTCCAAGACAAGGACCGCAAGTGGGGGTACTCACCGCTGCTCCCGCAGCGACAAAGATATCCAAGAGCCCTTCCCGCAAGGCTTCCCGGTAAATTGCCTGGGTGCCGGGGAAAATGATCAACCGCACATGTGAAGCCACCTGTCTGCCAGCCAAGATGCTAGCTGCCACCCGCAGATCTTCCATGCGTCCATTGGTGCAAGAGCCGATCACCACCTGATCGATGGTCACATCAGCTACATCACTGATACCCCGAGTGTTTTCTGGTAGATGAGGAAAAGCCACTTGCGGTTCGATTTCGCTGACATTGATTTCTATAATGTCGGCATAGTCCGCATCGGCACAACTGGTGTAGAACTTGTAAGAACGCCGAGCCCGAGCTTTAACGTACTCGTCAGTGATGGCATCGGGGATGAAGACCCCGTTCTTGGCCCCTGCTTCAATGGCCATATTGGCCATGGTAAAGCGGCTATCTTGAGAAAGCCCTGCGACGGTTTCGCCGGCAAACTCCATGGCCATATAGCGGGCGCCGTCTACTCCAATCCGGCCAATGGTATGCAAGATCAAGTCTTTCCCACTGACCCAAGGCCTGGGCTTGCCGTAATAAATGAGTCGCAGGGTGGCAGGCACCCTAAACCAAGCTTCACCGGTAGCCATGGCCGCAGCCATGTCCGTACTGCCCACACCGGTAGCAAAGGCACCCAGGGCCCCATAGGTGCACGTATGGGAATCTGCCCCAATCACCACATCACCCGGCAGAACTAGACCCAGTTCAGGGAGAAGGCAATGCTCAATACCCATTCGCCCAATCTCAAAGTAGTTGGTGATACCGTGGCGTTGGGCAAATTCCCGCATGATCTTTACCTGCTCCGCCGACTTAATGTCCTTATTCGGAGTGAAATGATCTGGTACCAGCGCTATCTTATCGGGGTCAAATACGGTCTTTACCCCAATGCGCTCAAACTCCTGAATGGCCAAGGGAGCAGTCACATCATTGCCCAAGATCATGTCTACCGGAATGCTGATCAATTCACCGGCTCGCACCTCGTCTTTCCCAGCATGGGCTGCTAGGATCTTCTCTGTAATGGTCATGCCCATACTCTAAACCTCCCCTTCTATTGCCACAGGGCTCTTTGGGCTCTCACCTTGTTCATAGACTAACTTGTTAAGAGCATGGACATAGGCCTTGGCGCTAGCTTCAATCACATCAGTGCTCATCCCCCGGCCAACATAGTCAGAACCGTTACTGGTAATGCGCACGGTAACTTCGCCCAAGGCGTCCTTGCCGCCGGTGACGGCCCTTAATGCATAACTTTGCAGTTGCACCATGATACCGCTAGCCCGATCTATCGCCCTATAGACAGCATCGATGGGTCCGGCTCCGCAAGCCGCTTCCTCGACTACAACTTCACCCCGCAGCAAACGCACCGTAGCTGTAGGCACCGTGGAATTGCCACTGGAAACATGGATGTAGTCCAAAACGAAGCTTTCCGGGACAGCTATCAGGTCTTCCTTTAGCAGAGCCTCCAAATCACGGTCAGAGATCTCCTTTTTCTTATCGGCCAGACTAATGAACCTCTCAAATGCCTTCTCCAACTCGATCTCCGTGAGATGATAGCCCATCTCCTTGAGCTTCTCCCGAAAGGCATGCCGGCCAGAGTGCTTCCCCAGCACTAACCGGCTCTGATGTAATCCAATGGACTGGGGTGTCATGATCTCATAGGTAGAAGGAGCCTTGAGAAATCCATCTTGGTGAATACCCGATTCATGAGCGAAGGCATTGGCACCGACAATAGCCTTATTGGGCTGTACCGATATACCGGTCAGAACGCTGACCAAGTGACTGGTCCTGTAGATATGCTCTGTCACGATTTTGGTCTCTAGGCCATAGGTATCTTGTCGAGTAGCCAAGGCCATCACGATCTCTTCTAAGGAAGCATTGCCGGCCCTTTCCCCCAGGCCATTTATGGTGCACTCCACTTGTGTAGCGCCGGCTTGTAAAGCGGCTAAGGAGTTGGCTACGGCTAAACCTAGATCATTATGGCAGTGAACACTTAGCTGACACCTATGGATCTCAGGAACACTATCTTTCAAGTACTGAATAAGCCTTCGGTATTCCTCCGGAGTCGTATACCCTACTGTATCAGGGACATTGATGCGAGTGGCACCGGCTTCAATCACCGCGGCAAGGATCTCGGCCAAGAAGACCCAATCACTGCGGGTAGCATCTTCAGCTGAAAACTCTACATCGTCAGCGAACCCGCGGGCATGAGCCACAGCCTCAATCGCCATTTGCATAACCTGATTTGGTCTTTTGCGAAGCTTATACTCCATGTGAATAGGCGACGTAGCAATAAAGGTATGGATCAATGGCTGCTTGGCTTGCTTAAGGGCAGCAGCCGCGGCCTTTATGTCCTTGGCGGTTGCCCGAGCCAAAGCAGCAATAGCGGGTCCCTCAATCTCAGCGGCGATAGCTGCGGTAGCCTCAAAATCTCCCGGCGATGCCACGGGAAATCCAGCTTCTATCACGTCAACTTGCAGCTTGGCTAACTGTCGTGCGATCTCTAACTTTTCCTCCACACTAAGGCTAATGCCCGGCGTTTGTTCGCCATCTCGCAACGTTGTATCGAAGATATAAACCCGTGACATACTAACCCCCCTAAAAAGAGCTGCTTACCTAGATGGTGCTGGAGCCTGGTCTTGTTTCCTATTCTTGCTTTGCATCTATCCACGGCATCATAGCCCGCAGTTTTTGCCCAACTACTTCAATATGATGCTCGGCCTGCTTAGCCCTCATGGCATTGAATACTGGCCTACGGGCTTGGTTCTCCAAGATCCAACTGCGGGCGAAGGTACCATCTTGAATCTCCTTTAATACCTGGCGCATTTCCCGCCGAGTATCATCATTGATGATGCGATGGCCAGTGATCAAATCTCCGTATTCCGCAGTATCACTGATGGAATAGCGCATCCCGGCTATCCCACCTTCGTACATTAAATCGACTATTAGCTTCAGCTCATGCAAGCACTCGAAATAAGCAACCTCCGGCTGATACCCGGCATCCACCAGCGTATCAAACCCTGCCCTAACCAGCTCTGTGACGCCGCCGCATAAGACTACCTGTTCGCCAAAGAGATCCGTCTCAGTTTCTTCCGCAAATGTGGTCTCGATTACACCGGCCCTAGTACAGCCAATACCCCGGGCATA
>JAAYRF010000287.1 GCA_012518905.1 Bacillota bacterium
AGGGAGCGCCCTTCCATCTCTGCACCTACTCCTACCTCTATCGTGGTCAGAAGGTAATCCTCATCCAAATGCAATACCTCTTGAACCGGCCTTAGCATCAAAGGCCTATCGTAGGCAGAGCTGAGCACACTCTTGTAACCTCGGGGCAAAAGCAACCTGGTAAGAAACCCCAGCAATATGCCGATAGTCCATCCCACTATCAAAGCGGCAAAAGTCCCGTAAATGGTAGACACGATAACAGGTCCTGCCTGGATAAAGAACTCCCTTGTAGTGGCTATCCTATAGGTCTTGTCAAAGATGGCCAAACCACCGACAATACCGACGCTCCGAGAAGTACGGTTAGGGGTCCTCTCGGCTATGGAATAGGACAGCCCTACTGTTAGTATGGCACCGACGAAAACTGGCATGCCAAAGTAGACTGACAGAGCGGCAATACCACCTATGGCCAATCCATACACCAAGGTCAAAGCTGTGGCCGCGGCGTGGGGGATGACAATTTTTACTACGCCCTTCCAAACACTCCAGCCACCCCGGACCTCTTCCAAGGATATCATGAGATCAAAGAGCAGTACAGCAACGAAGATCGCAACCATAGAAGACGTGAGCCCTGGGATGTCAATGACGAAGTAATAGGCCAGGCCTGCTGTCATCGCCCGAACAAGCCGGATCAGCTGCACTGGCCATTGCTTTGCCATAGTATCCTCTCCTACATCTGGATGTTTACCTTGAACAATATTATAGCACAACTGCTGCCTTGTTGTTATCAACTATCTAGGCCTAGGCAGATCCACTGCGAAACTCAGACCAACGTTGGGCAGAGCTAACCGGCAGGCGCACTGCTAAGCTGATACCATTTTCCGTATAGTGTTCTTCCACAACTTGCCCCACTTCCCGCATAGCTGACGCCACCGCGGCTTGATGGTAAGGTATGCTATATTCACCATAGATAAAACTAGCTCCGATCTTCTCTTCCAGCATCTCGAAAAGTCTCTCTAAGCCGGCACCTGTCTCGGCGGAAATGGCCAGACTGTCGGGGGTATCAGCCATAAGCGCTGGCAAAGATACTGTCCCCGGTATCTTGTCTGCCTTGTTAAAGGCAGTAATGGTCGGCCGACCGGCAACCCCTAGATCTTCCAACACTTCGAAAACTGCCAACATCTGAGCTTCGATATTATAGGCAGTGATATCAACCACATGAACAAGAATATCTGCTGCCACTACTTCCTCCAAGGTGGCACGGAAAGCAGCTACCAGAGTGTGGGGCAGTTTCCGAATGAACCCGACAGTATCCACAAATAGCACCTGTTGCCCAGAGGTGGGCAACTCACATCGGCGAATGGTGGGATCTAAAGTAGCAAACAACTGATCTTCTACCAAAACCCCTGCATCGGTCAAGCGGTTGAGTAATGTGGATTTGCCCGCATTGGTGTATCCGACCAGTGCTACCACAGGCAAAGCGTTCTTGCTCCGAGATTGTCGCTGTAGACTGCGCTGTGCTCGGATTTCCTCCATCTCGCGCCTCAAATAGGCGATGCGCTGGCGAATCCGCCGGCGATCGGTCTCAAGCTTCGTCTCTCCAGGGCCTCTTGTGCCGATTCCACCGCCCAAACGGGACAATGCCGTGCCTCGACCGGCTAACCGTGGCAAGAGATATTGCAGCTGGGCCAAGTCCACCTGTAATTGAGCTTCCTTGGTGCGAGCTCTCTGGGCGAAAATATCCAAAATGAGCTGGGTGCGGTCAATGACTTTGGTACCCAGTTCTCTTTCCACATTTCTTAGTTGAGCAGGTGTCAGTTCGTCATCAAAGATGACTAGGTTAGCACCCTCTGAGTTGATGAGTTTCTTAACTTCCTCCAGTTTACCTTTGCCTACATAAGTGGCAACATCTGGATGGCTTCGAGCCTGCACAACTAACTGGATGACTTCTGCCCCAGCGGTATTAGCTAGAGCCGTGAGCTCCAACAATGACTCCTCTGCTTCCATAAAACCAGCCCCTGGCAGCTCTAGTCCAATGGCTATGGCTCGTTCTTCAGCGTCTAGCATACATATCTCCCCCATTCCTTGGGGCCATAATCGACCCTATTTGCGCTCGAAGTATAATATATGAATTCTGGAATGTTGTTACATTCCCTTCGCCCTTAACTGAACGCCCCCCGGCACAATGGTGGTATAATGTGATTGGAGGTGCAGCCATGGCGGTGATCATGCATGTTGATATGGATTCTTTTTTTGCTTCCGTAGAGCAGCGAGATCGGCCTGAACTACGGGGCAAACCTGTCATCGTCGGAGGCCAGCGGGAGAGCAAGAGGGGTGTAGTCTCCACATGTTCCTACGAGGCCCGGAAATACGGCGTGCACTCAGCCATGCCCATCGCCCAAGCTGTAAGACTCTGCCCCCACGGAATTTTCATACCAGGTGACCACCGCAAGTACGAAGAGGTTTCCCGTTCAATCCGAAAGATCATCCATGAGTTCTCACCGGTTGTCGAGAGCATCTCCATCGATGAGGCATTCTTAGATATGACCGGATGTGAGCATCTTTATCACAGTCTAGAGCACATGGGGCAATCTATCAAGAGAAGAATCTATGATGCTGTTGCCTTAACTGCCTCGGTGGGAATCGGGCCCAACAAATTCATCGCCAAGCTAGCATCTGACTTTCATAAACCCGATGGCCTAACCATAATAGCGCCAGAGGAAGTAGAGGATTGGCTGGCTCCCATGGCGGTGGATAAGATCTGGGGGATAGGCGAAAAAACAGCCAAAGTCCTTGCCTCCTGGCAGATTCGGACCATTGCCGATTTGAGGCGATGGCCCCAGGAGTTTCTCACCCAGCGCTTGGGTAAACAAGGCGAAAGCCTATACCTATTGGCGAGGGGTATCGATAACAGAGCGGTGGAACCAGAGACGGAAGCCAAATCCATGGGCAAAGAGACAACCTTCGCAGAAGATGTAACTGATATTGGCAAACTCAGGCAAACTCTGGCTAACCTTGTTGCGATAGTTGGTATACGCCTCCGGCAAAAGGACCTTTGGGCCCGGACCATCAGTATAAAGCTGCGCTATGGGGATTTTACCACCATTAGCCGCTCCCTCTCCTTACCAGAGCCCATTAACTCCGATGACGGTATTTTCCAGGTAGCAGAAGCCTTGCTTAGGGAGAACCTTGAGGATCTTCCCGTGCGCCTTATCGGTATCTATGTCTCGCAATTGACTGCCTTCGGACAGGGCTCCTTGTTTACTGATCCCCGAAAGGAAACCCTCACCGAGCTCATGGATGAGTTAAATACCCGCTATGATCGGCCTGTAATAAGCAAAGGGCGACAGCTTGCACTCCCTAAGGCTCCCCACAAAGGAAAGGAGCCAACCTAGAAAGGTTGGCCCCAAAGAAAACTAACTCGCTATTAGGCACGCTTCTTGTAAACTGCGGAATCCTTGATATATGGATATCGCTGGGCCTCTAGCTCACGGCGAATCTCTCTGTTAAGAATCCGCAGATAAGTCCCCTTCATACCCA
>JAAYRF010000048.1 GCA_012518905.1 Bacillota bacterium
CGAACCTTCAGATCGGGGAAGTACTCCCTAGCCTTCAGGGGTGGTATATCAGGTGCGTTGAGTATCTTCCTAATCTCCGACGGAAACTGTCTCATCTAGGTCTCGGCTCCTTTGGATTGTGGTTTACTCACGTAGTAATCGTGGGTAGCAAATGGAATCCCCAGGGCCTGTGCTGTCTTGAGGACAAGGGCGTTAACCACAAGCTCTTGTCCGGCCCTGGTGGGTATGAATCGATCTTGGATAGTAGCTTCCCGAGATCGCCCAATTAGGGCTATGTCGCAATTTCGGGCTAAATACGACAAAAGGGAACCGGTAATACCGATGGTGAAAGCATCTCGCTTAGCGATAGTCTCAAGGGCATTCTCCAGGTAATCACCATTGCCCGAACGTGATACAACAACCACTACTTGAGAAGCATCGATGGTATGGCTAACCCCCTGCAGACTAGCTTCGTCTGTACATGCACCGGAATTGATCCCCAAGAGCCAGCAGCGATGGTTTCCCATCTCTGCTAGAAAGCCCGAATCACCTGCGCCATACCAAAGAATCCGAGATGCCTCTTTGCACCGGTCCACTGCTTTAGCTAAAGCCTTGCGATTCATTGTTAGATAGGTTTCCTTAACTGCTTCCGCCGTAGACTCATATAACCACCTGATGAGAGGGTCTTCTTTGCCATTGAAAGTAGCTGGCTTGAGAGCCTGACGTTGCAGGTCTCTTAGGCCCAAAAAACCGAGTTCGTGAATAAACCGAAGCACACTAGAACGGGAAGATCCGGTTGCCCGGGCCAGTGAGTTTAGATCTTGGCTGAGCGCCTTAGTAGGGTTCTCTAAGACATACTGAGCGATCTTCCTCTGGGTCCTCGTAAGGGAGCTGAATCTTTCCACAATAGCCTGCTCTACTGAACTTTGTGGTCCCATCTTGCCATCCCCTGACACTTTTCATATCAAATTTAACGAATCACTAACGTTCCTGGTTCTCGTTATGATACTTCGCCGTGCATAGCGAGATTCCTCTAACGGGCAAGGCATTTCCGCAATGGCTAGAACCCAAATGACTGGAGTTTCTAGAAGTCGTGTACAGGGAATTCGTCATAAGCCGAGTTCTCGGCTCCCGAAGATGTGGCAGTAGCGCCGGGGTAGATAGGGAAAGACCGTATACGCCGTTCATTGCTCCCTTTGACATCACCCTGAGGCGCTCGCCGGAGCACATAAACGGAGGTATTCCCAGGCCTCACCGCAGATCTTGTGAAGGTCTTCCAGTGATACGGTGGGTATCAGTGGAGGATGTTATCTCTGATAGTCGCCCAATTATGTCTAGGTATAGCTGATAACCATGGTGAGCGGTTTGGCCCCTGTCTCACCCTGCAATCTCTTATAGCCTTCCGGAGCTTCGGCAAGGGGAATAGTATTGGGTAGAAGACCTTCTAGTGAGACATATCTTCGTCCAAGGAGGTCCATGTATAGCTGCATATTCCGTCCCTCAGTCCAGCGAACTTCAGAGTACGGGTAATCTCGAGCCTCTTTCTCATAGTCTGTCTGGTAACGCCCTGGCCCCCCTGCTTGGGGAACTATGAGCCGCACTTCGCGCTGGAACATTTCGTTCCTAGGCAGACAAGCCTCTGCCCCACTTACCACCGAGACAGTGCCCCGTAAGCGACATAAACCAACAGCTAGATTTAGAAGGTTACTATTAGCTGTACCCACTGCAATGAACACACTATCGGCTCCGTGCCGGCCAGTAGCCCGTGCCACATCATCTTCCAGGGTTCCCAGGATGAACGGCCTGTATCCCATCCCTATCCACATAAGAGCGCCTTGTCTCATCAGGTTCTGAGGCTATGACAAAGCAGCCTGCCGCCCTAGCAAGCTTGGCAATCAAAAGTCCAATTAGTCCTAACCCAATGACTACTATATGCTCCCCAAACTGTACATTAGCGCTGCGCAACGCATGGATTGCTATAGCTCCGTGTCCTACCGTTGCAGCATCAGCATAGGATACATCCTCCGATATCCGCGCCACTAGTGTGCGAGGAACAACCAGCTCTTCTCCGTGCCAAACGTAAGGTGCCCCATAGACTGCGACTCTTTCGCCCACTTCATAATCGGCATTAGAGCCTGACTCTATGACCACTCCCGCCGAACTATACCCTAGCCTAACCACTTCCTTATCGTCGGCACTGTTTGCACTTCTTTGGATCATGGCTAGTTCTGTCCCTACGCTAGCCACAGAATACTTGGTCTGCACCCGTACATAGCGGGAAGGGCATTTCAAAGGCTCCACCTTGTGAATTATTGGTTTGCCCTGGACTACGCCAACTCCGTTGATCACCTTTGACCCCCCCCCAGATAGGATTGCTTTGGGTGTTGCCTTGACAAACTCCCCTTGGAGAATTAATAGAGCCACCGGTGAAGAATATAAGACCTTCGCCGATGGCCTTAAAGAATCTTCCTATACGGATCGGAGCTTAGGCCAATCGAGCTCTACTCCTTGCTTTACCAGTAAATCTTGAAAGCTCTCCAGGTTATTCGGTTCATTCCGAACGGCTCTGGGCGTAATCCCCTTTTCTAGAGAATACGCTGCTAAATATCCCGCCGCTTCCCCAATATTCCACTCCACTGGGTGTAAGCGGTAACAACCATTAGTTATATGGGTCACTCCCAAGTTCTTGCAGCCTGCCAACAGGTTCTCCATTCTGACGGGGATTAATGCCCCCAAAGGAATCTGAAATGGCCAGCTGCCAATGTCGATATAATCTACATTGTTGGTGCTGGGGTGCAAATCGATGCGATAGCAGCCAACACCTACGGAGTCATGGAATTTCTCCGCCCCCAAATCTCCTCGGATGGCAGAAGCCACATGCTGCTCCAGAACGGTAAACTCTGCCTTGATCCGCCTAGATTCCCGTACATAAGGATACTTGGCTAAGCCATCTTCGGTATCGACGACATCTTTTCTAAGGCGAAGCTCCGGGTAACCAATGCCGCCATCGTGGCGGGGGGCTTCAGTTTGCATCCAATAAAGCAGTGATAGGCTGAGATTCTTCGCTCCTTGCTTATGCTTTTCCGCCTCTTCCTCCGATACATCACAGATGGGACCGAGCCAATAGTCGTTCTGGGGCCAGTTGACCAGTGTGACACTGCTGGTAAAAACGCCTGAGGCGAAATTGTCTTTGTCTAGTATCTGCCGGTACTGCCACAGAGAATGGCGATCCGGCTCGGGAAACAGCGAGTGATAATACGGCTTGAGTGTGATGGGATTGCTGGTCACCCAGCTTAGGTGCTTATCTGGCCAGAAATCAGCCTGGTACTCCCGCCAGA
>JAAYRF010000288.1 GCA_012518905.1 Bacillota bacterium
CTGTTTGGTCTCGTGCCACTCTCTGGTCACAACTGGGGTGTGATGATCAACTTAGCCTGGGTAAGAGGCGCTATCTTCTTCAAGGATAGCATCTGGTACATCCTAGCGCCAGTTACAGCAATCGTGCTGTTCCAGTGGTCGATGGTCACATTTACCCGTTCACTAGAGGAGATCTTTAATCCAAGCCTAGGGAGTGGTGAGTAAGATGCAATCAGCGAAAGCATTAGACAAGCGCAAGAGTCGAGCTGAGACTCTTCTACGGGTTGAGAATCTCAATGTCCACTATCGCACTAGACGAGGCTTGGTTAAGTCGGTGCGGAATGTGAACTTCGAGCTAAGACGACGTGAGAACCTGGCTGTCATCGGGGAAAGTGGGTCTGGAAAGACCACACTAGGCCTTTCTTTGGTCCGGTTACTGCCCCGTTCCGCTGAGTTCACCGCTAATCGTCTCGAATATACCGGCAACGAACAACCTTTAGATATAACGTCTTGTTCGGAAGAAACCATCAGACAGTGGCGCTGGAAAGAAGTGGCTATTGTCTTTCAGGCAGCTTTATCCGCTTTCAACCCAGTGCTGCGCATAGCAGATCAGTTTTCTGATACCGCCAGAGCCCATGGTATTAGGGACAAGGCGGTCATCGAGTCAAGGGCCTTGGAGCTCTTGGAGTTAGTTCAGCTCGATCCTAAGCGGGTATTGAATGCTTACCCCCATGAACTAAGCGGCGGAATGCGCCAGCGGGTCCTAATTGCACTAGCCCTGTTGCTAGAGCCAAAAGTCCTCATCCTCGATGAGCCGACCACCGCTCTAGATATCCTGACTCAACGCATTGTCATCGATCTCTTACGGAAGTTGAAGGAAGAGCTGGATCTTTCCATGATCATTATCTCCCATGACCTTTCTTTGGCAGCCGAACTTGCGGACAGAGTAGCTACCATGTATGCAGGTCAGTTTGTGGAGTTCGGTTCTGTAAATGAGATCTTCTACGAACCACGGCATCCCTATACCCAAGGATTGATCTCAGGCGTACCAAAGGTACAAGGCAATATGGAAGGGTTATCTTCTATTCCAGGATCTCCCCCGGACCTGATCGATCTACCGCCGGGATGCAAGTTCCACGAGCGTTGCCAGTACGCTACTGCTATCTGTTCGCAAAAGGAGCCCACGGAAGAGCTTATCGGTAAGAACGGTTCAGAACATATCTTATCCTGTCTACGGTGGAGGGAGATAAACGATGCGGCAGCCCATCATTGAGCTTAAAGATATAACTAAGTCATTTACCAAAGGGGGAGGGATCCTAGGCGGAAGTCGACAACAGATCGACGTTCTGCGCAACATCAATCTATCCATCTCTCCCGGCGAAGTGCTGTGTTTGGTGGGAGAAAGCGGTTGCGGAAAAACCACTACCGGTAAGATTATCGCTGGACTACTGCCTCCCAACCTTGGCCAAGTTCTGTACAATGGTCAGGATCTATATCAACTAGGCGACACAGAATTTGCCAAATACCGTAGATCAGTCCAGCTAATCCACCAGGACCCCTATGCCGCTCTGAACCCGACCCATACCATCTACTCAACCTTAAGTGCACCAATGTTCCGGCATAGGCTAGTTAGAAACAAAAGAGAAGCCGTCAACCGTGTCGCAGAGTTGATGGAGACCGTTGACCTAACCCCCATTGAGGACTTCATCGAGAAATACCCTCATCAGCTAAGCGGTGGCCAACGTCAGCGGGTAGTAATCGCTCGCTCTTTGATCTTGGAGCCCCGACTCATTGTAGCCGATGAACCTGTCTCCATGCTAGATGTTTCCATCCGCCTATCTGTTATTGCGTTGTTACGGCGATTGCAGAAAGAGATGCAGGTAGCCTTTTTGTTTATCACCCACGATCTCGCCATGGCCAAGTACTTTGGTGCAGGCGGCAATATTGCAGTGATGTATCTCGGGGAAATTGTCGAAATGGGCCCAGCCACCTTGGTAATAGACGAGCCAATGCACCCCTATACCCAAGCGTTGCTCAAGGCAATCCCTGAGCCGGACCCTCAGTTGACTAGAGCCAAGGAGCCCGTTCGCTTGCGGAGTCTTGATATCCCGGACCTATCTGAATTACCACCGGGATGTACCTTCCACCCCCGTTGCCCTGCGTATTTGGGTGGTAAGTGTGCCTCTGTAACCCCCAGGCTTGTAGAGCAACCTGATGGAAGACGCGTAGCATGTTATCTATACCAAGAGGGCGAAACTCCTTTGGCAGAGAGGACTGTATCATGAATCCCGATGTCAATAAGGCGTTTTTCAAGGTAGCCTTCTGGATTAGCGTAATATCCGGTTTTCTGATGTTCCACTTGGAGCCGGGGACGCCATCTTACGTTATCAACGTTGCGTCCTTAGTAGTTGGCATCACATTGATGGGGGTGATAGTACTTTTCCTACGCATATCGGGTACAAAGGAAGATTGATTGGGTCTGTGTTGCGATACAAGTGGACGTGGCCTATACGTAATAGCGTATTCAATTGAATGAATTGACTCTGAGAGACTAAGGAAGAATTCATCAATGTTGCGAGGTAAGAGATTGTCGATCGGGTTGTTGGCACTCAGCCTAATGATCCTCTTCTCCTTTACGGCGTCTGCTGCAACGGCTTTTCATGGTTGCTGGCCGTATTTGGTCCCCCCGCAGGGCCACTTTAACACTTTCGCCACGAATAATATTAACCTGGGCATGTATTGGGATCTCATGGAACAACCCATGGGAATCTACTACTGGAAAACCGATGACTGGATGAAGCTCTTGGCAGTTGACTGGGATCTATTGCCAGAGGATAATCCCGACACCTTCCGTGTCTACCTCCGCCAAGGCGTAAAGTGGCACGACGGTTCCGATTTTACAGCCAAGGACGTGCTCTCCACCTTCTACTTGGGCTATCTCTTCAACTGGGCCGTGTGGAATTATGTGGATAAGGTCGAAGCGGTGGACGATTTCACCGTGGACTTCCACATGGACCGTCCGTCTTCGGTAGTGCCCAGGTATATCTTGCGTGAACGCATCAGAGCCTACTCCGTATATGGGAAATACTACGAGGAACTGACAGATCTACTTGCTGCCGGCAAAGATACCGAGTCTGCGGAGATAAAACAGTTGAAAGTCGCATTTAGCCAGTATCAGCCGAAAACCATCATCGGGACCGGACCTTACACACTAAATCCCAATGATTTGACAGAGGCTGCTGCGGAGATCAAGCGATTCCCCGGATACTGGGATGCCGACAAGATTAAGTTCGATGTAATCAAGGTCTATAATGGCGAGACACCCACTGTCACTCCGCTAATTATGGCCAAAGAAGCCGATTTTGCAACTCATGGTTTCCCACCGGCAACGGAGAAGCAGTTCATGGAGATGGGTATACGAATTGCCCGCCCACCGATTTACTCAGGACCGGCTCTATTCGTCAATCACAACATCTATCCCTTGAACCGCAAGGAAGTACGACAAGCCATTGCCTATGCGATTAACAAAGATGAAAACGCAACTGTATCTCTAGGAGAATCTGCACTACGCCAGAACTATATGTCTGGCCTAAGTGACAATATCCTACCTATCTGGGTGGCCGAAGAGGATATAGCTAAACTCAACGACTATCGCTATAACCCCACTAAGGCCGCGGAGATTCTGACAAGCATCGGCTTCAAGAAGGGCGCTGATGGAGTCTGGGTCGACGATAAAGGTAAGCGTATGGAGTATGACCTCATGGTTCCCCAGGAGTTTGCCGACTGGTCTGCTGCAGCTCAGAACGCTGCTAGCCAGATGACGAACTTCGGTATTAAAACCATTGTCCGTGGTGTCACACATACTCAGGTGCCACAAGAAGTGTGGAATTCCCGTTTTGAGATGGTAATCCAGGGCTGGGGCGCTGGTAACCCCCATCCACACTTCTCATATTATCAGGATCTGATTGCTATGAACTATCCTAGTGGTCAGGGCCCTGGTATGAACTTCCCACTGGTCCAACAGACGGAGCAATTCGGGGAAATCGATCTGCAGGATCTGGTCATTGCTACTGCAGATGGTTTCGATGGCGAGGCCCAAAAAGCCGATGTGACCAAACTAGCAACGGTCTTCAATGACTTGCTACCCATCATTCCCCTCTGGGAGCGCTATGGCAACAACCCAGTTGTTGACGGTGTACGAGCCACCAACTTCCCTGGCGACGATCATGTGGCCTGGGGTAACAGCCCGTACTCTGACAATACTGTTGCCATCTTCCTGCTACAAGGCTTGATTGACCCAGTGAAATAGAGGACGTTGATAAAGTACACTAGATGAGCACGTAGGTAGAGGGCCAGCGATGTGCTGGCCCTTTCCTATTTTGCATTTTTCACAGAAGTAGTTAGTCTTCTGCAAGCTATGCAGGTAAAGAGACCTTGCTCCTGGAATCAATTAATTAGAAGTTGTCAAAGCAGAGAGGGGAGGATGACTGTGCAAAGGAAAGAGTGTGTAGCCATGATTCTGGCAGGCGGGCAAGGCAGTCGGCTAGGTGTACTCACCAAGCGTGTAGCGAAACCGGCGGTTCCCTTTGGCGGGAAGTATCGGATCATCGATTTTACCTTGAGCAACTGCACCAATTCTGGCATAGATACAGTTGGTGTCCTCACCCAATATCAACCATTAGCTCTCAACGCCTATATCGGTATTGGCAGCCCATGGGATCTCGACCGTAAAAGCGGAGGAGTGTCCATTTTGCCGCCTTTCGTGCGGGCTAATGGTGGCGAATGGTACAAAGGAACAGCCAATGCTGTCTATCAGAATATCGATTTCATTGAAGCTCACAGCCCCCAGTACGTCCTAGTACTTTCCGGAGATCACATTTATAAGATGGATTACTCTCAAATGCTTGACTACCACAAGAAGCAACAAGCAGCCGTTACCATCGGAGTAATTGAAGTACCCTGGGAAGAAGCTAGCCGCTTTGGGATCATGAATATCAACGATGATTATGGGATCATCGAATTCGAAGAAAAGCCCCCCCAACCCAAAAGCAATATGGCCTCCATGGGGATATACATATTCAATTGGCCACTGCTCAAAGAGTATCTAATAGAAGATGAAGCGGATAGGCACTCGGCCAACGACTTCGGCAAGAACGTCATTCCCCGGATGCTAGGCAAAAAAGAGAGGATGTTTGCGTATCCATTTCAAGGTTACTGGAAGGATGTGGGGACGCTAGAGAGTCTTTGGGAGGCCAACATGGATTTGCTGGGAGATAAGCCGGGATTGGACCTAAGCGACCGAAGCTGGCGCGTTTATTCTGTTAACCCTACCCAACCACCCCAGTTTCTGGGCCATTCGGC
>JAAYRF010000049.1 GCA_012518905.1 Bacillota bacterium
CCCTCCAGGCTCTACTCCATCGCCTGGGAGCATCAAGGCCGGGTGCAGCTGGCCATCGCTAACCCTTCTTCGTCATACGAAGAGCTGACTGCTGCCTTCGGGTACTATCGGCTGGGAAAGCGGATAATCGATGAGTTTAGCGTTGATGTACCCCCCAAGACGATCTTGGTCACTACCTATCCCAAGATCACCGATGATGCTGGATCCGGGTACAGACAGGCAGACACCATATATCTCTCCGATGCAAGCAACCGCCAGGTAGCTGCCACCCAAATCATCGGCCTCCATCCGGCAACCATGCACTATCGGGTGGAAAGGTATCTGGTATCTGCCGGCCGAGAAGCCTTAGTATACCTAGAGACCCCATGGGAGCTTGATCAAGAAACAGAGGTCTACATCAGTATAGGAAAAACTTATACATTAGGAGACCACGTGGGCAGACTTAGGGTAGATAGTCATAGCGGTACCCTAGGCAGGGCAAAGCCTCCCTTTGGCGATACGGAGAATCCCGATGACTATCAGAGCTACTCCTACACCTGGAGAGGTCTCGTCGTAAAAATACCTACACCTAGGCTTGAGGGAGTAGAGCGGCTCGATTTTGATATAGAAAAATTCATCAGTATCCCCGACGGTACTGCAAGACACGGTCTCTCTGCCCCACCCATCTTAGTCTATGGACCGGATATGCGGGTAGTGGAGAATTAGAGCAAGGAGAGTTGCATGTTTCGACTCACGTCAAGCATCGATGATCATATACCCCGGGCTGTCCTAGATATCTGCAGCACCTTGCGTGCTAATGGCTATCAGGCCTATGTGGTGGGCGGAGGAGTTCGGGACAGCCTTAGGGGATGTACACCAGGGGATTGGGATGTAGCCACCGATGCCCATCCCCTTCAGGTAGTGTCACTTTTTCCAAAGACCATCCCCACAGGCATAAAGTACGGCACCATAACGGTTTTTATGGCAGATGTGTCTATAGAGGTCACAACCTTTCGCTCTGAGGGCGCATATCGGGATAGCCGTCACCCCGAGGAGGTATCCTTTGGCAGTAGTATCGAAGAGGATCTAAAACGCAGAGACTTTACTGTAAACGCCATCGCTTACGAACCTGAAAGTGGGAGGTTCATTGACCCCTGTGGTGGACGCCGTGACATTAGGCGGCGGCTACTTCGCACGGTAGGCGATGCCCGGGAGCGTTTTGATGAAGATGCCCTGAGGATGCTGCGCTTCTTTCGCTTCCTAGCGACACTGGAATTTCGCCCCCACAGAGGCACCCTCAGGGCTATCAATCCTCCTCTCATTAAACACATAAGTTACGAACGCATTCGAGACGAACTCAGCAAGCTGCTTCTGGCCCCCTCTCCAGGGCGTACTCTGCTCCTTATGGACAAGGTGGGTCTTTTGGAGGAGATCTTACCGGAAGTTGCTCAAGGCAGCGGAGTAACCCAGGGCAGCTTCCACCGCTACGATGTCCTAGAACACTCTCTATACGCTTTGGATGCTGCCCTACCCCGGCTAGATCTGCGCTGGGCAGCCCTGCTTCACGATGTAGGCAAGCCTTCCACCCGAAAAGAAGAGGCTGACGGGATTCACTTTTACGGTCATGATTTGGAAGGTGAGAAACTGACCCGGAGCATCCTCACCCGGCTTCGCTATAGCAGGCAATTCATCGATAAGGTGGCCCTACTCGTACGATGGCATATGTTCCCTATTCATGCCCATTCCACAGACAGAGCGTTACGTCGGTTTACTCGAAAGGTCGGCAAAGAAAATGTCCTTGATCTTATGGATGTGCGCCGAGCAGATATTCTAGCCTTGGGTAAGCAAACGACATACACCAGCTGGGCATACTACCAAGAGCTTTTGGAGCGCCTAAAGGCTATCTTGGAGAGCGATACTGCCCTAAGTGTTAGTGATCTGGCCATCAACGGCCATGATGTTATAGATGCTTTAGGAATCCCTCCCGGTCCTAAGGTGGGAGCTATCTTGGAGCTGCTTTTGGAGAAAGTGCTAGATGACCCCGGCATAAACAACAGAATAGAGCTTCTGGCTATATTACAATCCTTAGAAAACACTCCTTTAATGGTCAACAAACAGGAAAATAATCCTTGACAGAGAAACAGGATCTTAGGTGGTTCAGGGCTGCGTGGCCCATTCAAAGCAAAATTTTAGGGAGGTATTGTGATGCGCTCAACACCGATAGGCCTAGTGTTAATGGACGACGAGCGGGAGCATGTATATACTCTTAGCAATGAAGAGAATATGCGAGCCGTCAACCAATGGGCTGACATTATCCGTCAGAACCTCAAGAATGTCGATGGTACGGCTCCCGAGGTGGTGGTAGGCTCAGAGACTATCCACAGCGTAAGAACGGCTCAGAAAGTAGGGGAAGAGCTCTCTAGGGCCAATGTCAAGCAGATTATCATGTGCTATAACGTTTGGAACTTCCCCTTCATGGTATGGCCTTTCCTCAACTCTGTAGGGCGGAACATACCAGTGCTCAGCCTTTCTAATAACAATGGTAAGTACCCCGGTAACGTTGGTCTCTTGGCTACCGACGGCGCCCTACGCCAAACAGGACTTCGTACCCATCGGATCGTGGGAGATGCCGATGATCCCAAGACTGTGGCCAAGGTCATCGACTGGCTCCGGGCTAGTCAAGCCTATACAACCATGCAAAATGAAGTGTTCGGCATCTATGGCGGCCATTCCATGGGTATGGAGACAGGTTACTTCCACCTAACCCCCACCATCACTAACCTAGGGACAACCGGTCGTCAGATCGATCAGCTCCTGCTGGTAAAGAGGATGGAGCAAGAGGTAGATGAAGCAGAGGTGGAAAAGGGCTTTAAGTGGTTTAAGGATCTCTTGGGTCCTCGGCTTCTCTTTGATGACAAGATGCTGACTCCTGAGACATTGAAGAACCAGATTCGATTATATCTAGCCATGCGCATGGTCAACGAAGAAAAGGGCTTTGACTTCTGTGGCCTAAAGGGTCAGCGGGAGCTTACAGAGTACGTCTGTCTTGGTGACGTAGCTGAGATGCTCATGAATGATCCCTATGACTGGAATGGCCCCAAAGAACCTACTGTGTGTGCCACCGAGGCCGACTCCTACGCGGCAGTTACCATGCAGATGTTAAAGTATGTCAGTGGCGGTCTGCCGACTCTCTTCATGGATGTGAGGCTGTACCACCCGGATAAGGATCTTTGGGATTGGTGCAACTCCGGCAACCATTCCAGCTACTATGCAGCCCTGAGCATGGACCCTAAAGAAAACTTCAAGAATATCACCTTTCATCCGGCCATGGAATTCTACTTCAAAGCCGGCGGAGCTTCTGTAGAATTTGATGCAGCTCCCGGAGAGCTCACCTTTGCAAGACTTGGCCTATGGGATAATGACAAGCTCTATATGGCCATCATGCACGGTGAATCTCTTGATCTACCTGAAGAAGAGAGAAAAGCACTAAATGCTCAAACTGATCCTACCTGGCCCCATGTGCACGCGCGGATAGATGGTACATTTGAGGAATTTCTCAACGCCTTCCCCTGCAACCACGTCATCGGTGTGCAAGGAGATAGGGTCAATGCTCTAAATTATCTCTGTGAGATAGCCGGCATTACCCCCATCATCTTGGGATCCCGAGGCAAGCAGCGTCTACAGCCTCTGTGGGAAATCATGGGCTAGTTTTTTCAGCATAGACGAAGGTACGCTATGAGGGTTACCCTAGGGTCCTGGGGTAATCCTCTTTCATCAAGATAAGCCATCTAGCCTGCTATCCAGCTCTGCCCAACAACTAGCCTGATTATCTCCGTTTTTCTCTTTAGGCTCTGAAATGGGGGCTTGATCCCAATCACCAGCAGGAATCGTCGCAACTATGGTGAATGAAACTCAAGGACACAGACGCCACATTAATCCATAGGAGCAGGAAAGGAGGAGCCCTTGCGATTAAGCCAAGGGCATACGTTGCATGGTCTATGAAAAGTACAGAGATATAGCAGAAAAGATGATTCTAGCCGGAGTCAAAGCCGCTGATCCCACCCACGCGGTGAAAGACAACGTCAAGGTTACTGGCAGCACTCTTACTGTCTGTGGTGACACCTTCAACCTGGATGATTATGATCAGGTGCTCA
>JAAYRF010000289.1 GCA_012518905.1 Bacillota bacterium
GTATATATCACCGTAAATGCCCGAGACCATCAAGCAGCAGCCCCAATCCCAGCCTCCATGGCAAGCTGCTTTTCGCACCAGATTGACGTGGGGTGACTGGATGGGATACTGGCTATGGGGAATCTCGTAAGGAAGCTCCTGACTCCGTTCATGGGCAATTCTCACTGCTGAATGAAAAAGGATGGTAAGCTCATTGATACCTATATGCAGTAGGTCTTTTATCTCAAATCGATAGCGACGGAACATGTTATCCGTTGAACCTGCATGATGGCCATTCACATAGATATCTGCGACTGTATCCAGCCTGTCGCAGTTTAGAAAAACAGAGCTATGATCCAGGAACTCTTCGTCAATTGCAAATTCCCGGGTGTACGCCCAATCTTCCTCTCCAATCCACTGCACTTTAAGCTCATTCTCACCCCAATATGGATCGGGTATCTTCCCGGCACGTAAAAGAGCACTATGATTATCGCCGGGGACCTCTGCCGGTATGGCATCTGCACTGCCAACTTGTTGCAGCCTCCAAGTGCCCGCCAAATCTAGCCGCTCCACTCGCCAACGCCTCCCCTCTGCAAAGACATATCGTGGAATATCCCTTTCCTTGACATGCATATCCTCCCAAGATGGAACTTCTCTTCTGGTCAGCTTCTTCCTCCCATTCTACAACCCCTCGCTACTCCTAGATAATATGAGCAGGGGACAGTATACGACCTGCCCTTGTACTGGCCTGCTTGCCTCGATCTAACGCGATATTTCCATTGACAAGGACCCACTCCACCCCGGTTGCCAGCTGGCAAGGATCGGCGAAAGTCGCTCTGTCCTGGACCTTATCTGAGCTAAAGACCGTAACATCAGCATAATATCCTGGTTTAATGAGACCCCGTCGATGAAGACGCAATTTGGCTGCAGGCATCCCGGTCATCTTGTGAATGGCGGCTTCCAAGGTCAAAATGCCCTTGTCCCGCACATATCTAGCCAGAATCCGGGGGAAGGTACCGTAGTAACGGGGATGGGGGTGACCTAGGCCCGTGGGACCATCCGGTGATACTGCCCTACCGTCGGAACCAATCATGGCCAGTGGCTTAGGCAAGAGAAACTCTATATCCTCAGGCGAGATAACGAAATTGACCATACTCACCTGATTTGCCTCTGAATAGACAAGATCCATGACCAGCTCCACAGGATCTTGATTTAGCTGAGTGGCGATTTCTTCCACCGATAGTCCTGTCATCCATTGTTTATCACAAGAGACTAGGGAGGAAATTCGAATGTCCTGCCAATCAATGGGGAAGTAATTCGCCCAGTTGGGGCATCCATGGATAATATCGTGGTAAATCCTACGTCTCTCTTCCTTATCCCGCAAACGCTCCAGCAGCTTGCTGGTGCCACCTGCCAAAGACCAGGGTGGCAACAACTGTCCTAATGCGGCATTGCCCGCCTGATAGGGGTAGATATCAAAGGTTACATCATGGTCTTTAGCTGCAGCTTCGATAAGAGCATAACTTTCTGCAACCTTGCCCCAATTCAATCTGCCTGCTGCCTTATGGTGAGATATCTCGACACGTGCCCCCGATTCGGTACCTATGGTTAAAGCTTCGTTGATCGCATCGAGCAAAGTACCGGCTTCGCCTCGGATATGGGATGTATAAAGGCCATTGTATTCGGCCACCACTTTGGCCAGCTCTATCAGCTCGGTGGTATCAGAGTACATGCCAGGGGGATAGACCAAGCCGGTAGACAACCCAAAGGCCCCTTCTTCCATGGATTGGCGGAGAAGCCCTTTCATGTCCTCTAACTCCTTTGCACTAGGAGGGCGATCGTCGAAACCCATGGCGGTAGCCCTAATGGTACCGTGACCAACCAAGGGCGCTACGTTTATGGCGATGGGTAGGGACCTTAATAGTCTCAGCCACTCGCCTAAGGAGTCCCAACGCCACTCAATACCATAGCTATCTGCAGCCATACCTAGCTGAACCTGCTCCCGGGATTCTTTACTAATCGGTGCTACTGACATGCCACAGTTACCCGTCACGTGTGTGGTAACACCTTGGTAAAGAGCACTCATAGCCCGCCCATCGGCCAAAAACTCCAACTCTGAATGGGTATGGATATCGATAAAGCCAGGACTTACTACCATGCCTGACGCATCTAGTCGCCGGTTTGCGGTTTGATGAGCAAGATCGCCTATGGCTGCAATTTTATCCGCCTTAATCCCGATATCCGCCCTTTGGGACACCTTACCGGTACCGTCCACTACTTGTCCTTCTTCAATAATTATGTCGAACATGTTCTTACCCCCCGCGATTATCTGTCACCTTTACATAACCCGATCAGCTGGGAGAAATGTCGGTTTCCAGCATAGCAGGTCTGCCACGCCCAAGCATCCTGGTGGTTAGCAACGTGGTGACTATAGCCAATACAAAACGGCTGCTAAGGAGCCAAAAAAGACTAGCACCGATAGCAGCCAGAATGAGAGTATCCTCGAATACTGAATGGCAAATAGAAAGAAAAACAGCTACGGCATATCGGTCCTTTAAAGAAAGACTTCCATCCTTAGCTGAACTGATGATTATTCCGGATCCATACGAAAAACCTATGGTCAAGCCCACCACCAATGGCAAGACCGCCTCCTTAGAGACATCAAGTAGATCTGCCACCGGATGAAACCTACCAGTAATGCGAGCCATAATGCCACTATCTTTGGCCACCTCGATAAGGACCATGAGAGGTAATACGATAATGATGATATCTTTAAGGCCTAAAAGACCCGACATGAACCCATCCCAAGCGGCCTGAACCAACGGTGTATTCAGAGCAAATCACTCCTTTAACAATCAATCATTAGCACTAGTAAAGCCAGTTTAAGCCTAGGCCAGCCAAAAGAGATACACCAATCCGCATCAGGGCCAAGGGCCATGCTTTGACCCCTGTCTTGCGGGTAATAGCGCTTTCTACGAAGATGCCATGGCAAATGGCAATCATCACCGCAATAATGGTTATCTGCTTAGCTGTCAGATCTATAGCCAAAATAACTGCAATCGCACTATAGATGTTGATGCAATACCCAACAACTATGGCCAAAGCCGCCTCCCCCGGCAGCCCTAAGAGCGCCATCAAAGGCTCCATTCTGATGGCCAGAAGGTCTAGCCAGCCAACTTCCTTGAAAATGGCTATCAACACAGTCAAAGGAATAATCACCTTGGCGAGTTCCCAGGTAGTTTGAAGTCCATTCCTAAAACCTCTGGTCCAAGTCGCTTTCGTAACCACAGCTCCCAACTCCCCAAGCTCCCCTTCAACGAGATTGGAGCTTCTATATTCTGTGCCTATTTTACATCACATCACCGATGGAGTCCACTTGTCCCGCATGGATGTGCCTGGAGTAACGTCATTCTATCCGGTGTATTTTATGGTCCACTGGTAATACTATCTGTGTAGTCAGAGCGAAGGGAGGTCATCAGAAAATGCAGCTACAGACAGGCATCTCCGTAGGTCAAGGCGTCATGCAACAGCCTCCGGAGATCGTCACAACCAAGGATCTATCCTACATTGAAGATGCTTTGTCTTGGGAATTGCTCGCGGCCAAGAAGTTCGCTATGTATGCCCAGATGGCTCAGGAACAGGGGATCAAGGATATCTGTGATCGACTGGCAAAAATGCACCAGAGCCACTACCAGATGCTCTTAAAGCATTTGGATCCTGCCAAGGCCATGCCCAGTCGGCCCATGCCACAGTAAACAGGGAGGTGAAATCGTGCCAAACAATCCGAACATCATCCAAAACCCTCAATCCGGGACTCTACCTTCTGTGAAAGGACCACAGATGAACGATCGAGATATTATCAACGATGTTTTGGCAACGGAGAAATACCTGACAGACAATCTCAATATCTTTGCCCGTGAAACAAGCTACGCTAATCTCCACAGTGACGTAGAAAGTATCCTATGCGATACCCACAAAGCAGCTAGAGATAGCTTCAATGCCATGTTCCAGCGGGGCTGGTACAAATTCGAAGGCGTTGATAAGCAGAAGCTGCAAAGTTCACAACAGCAGTTTAGCAACTACCTGACACAGTTTCCGTATCAAGGGGCTCTGCAATAAAGCTCAGTAAGTCGGTGGCGCGGCCTAGCCGCGCCGTTTTAGGTTCCTTGGTCCCACACCCCAACTGCTTAGTCTCACCGCTGCCCCTTCGCTACTCCCATTTGCCTTAGAGAAGATTGCGCCAGCGGAACACTTCCTTTTGCTCGATGTGGGTTAACAGTGTTCTCCAGGCCTGTAGTTCAGACAGTACACCGGCTTTGTCCTGCTCTGTTACATACCCTCCCATCCGTGCTATACACAGATCAAGATCGTCCATCTCATCACGATGCATGCGCAAGTCCCAGATTCGTCGAATGACAGGCCACTGCCGAGACAAGTCATTCAGTAGATCCTTTGCAGCAGACCAACTATCGGTACGAACAGCCAACTCCAGACCCTTCGCCAAATGCTGTAGCTGACTGGTAGTCCGCAATACGTACCGATCACTAACGTGACCTACCACTATAAAAGTCACGAACAAGCCGATAAGAATCAGAAGTCTCCACTCCAGCCGCAACAAGCTGACCTCCCTTTGACGTCCGCTTAGCTTACTCCAGCTTCTTTCCATCCCGCGCTGGACTCACGGGCTTGGACAAACAAAGCTCCATCAGTGCTCAAGCTGGCGTAGAGCACATCTGTCGGCCGCTTAACTCCATGCCTCTGTAGCTCGTTTTGCAGCCATTCCATATTTAGCTGAGCTTTTTGGAGACTTCCCATTTTCACTTTTCCATCAACAATCAAAGATAGGGGTAGACCTTCGTAGCTGGTGCTGATCTTCAAATCTTCTGGTTGTAGCGGGCGTTTCTGTGACTTTGGAATGACACTGAGATCTCCATTAGTCTCCAAGACAGCAAACTCCACATCGGTTATGTTCGGTAAATCCTTCACTCGCAGTTGCTCCAAGAGATCACTAAGATTATAGCGAAGGCGCCGGAGCTCTTTTTCCACTATCCGACCATCATGCACCAACACACTAGGTACACCACAGACTATCGCTCTAGCCCCCTCACTTTTCATTAACAGTAAAGATACTCCGTACTGGAGCAAGAGCAAAGTGAAAACCGGGACCAGCCCTTCTATCAAAGGCACATCTTTGTCCTGCATGGGGATGACTACCAACTCTGCGATAATTATGGTAATCACCAGTTCGAAGGGCTGCAACTGCCCAATCTGACGTTTTCCCATAATGCGGATGACAACTACAGCTGCCAAATACAAAATCGCTGTGCGACCAAATAGGATCAACAAGTGAACCTTCCCCTTTCACCGATCTGCCCTATCATTCGGTGACTGATATCAAATCATTGGGCTCGCCCTGGATTGTTTTGGTGTCGCCGGTGCCCATTTGCACGATCACATAATGGGTACTACCGCTATCCACAAGGGGAATTCCCTTTGCCCCTTGTCGAGCACCATTGAGGCGAATCTCCAAAACACCGGTCTCGACTCTATCGGGATTTAGGACTTTGATTTCATATGTAGTAGTCTTGTATCGATATTTCATGGTGAATTCAGGCCACGTTCTCGGGA
>JAAYRF010000290.1 GCA_012518905.1 Bacillota bacterium
AACCCTTGGCAAGGAAGAAGCCAGCGCAGATCTTGCTTACCTCGTGGATAAGCTAGAGAAAAGGCACCCTGCCTGCATAGCGGGTTTACCCAAAGAGGTACAGGCTCAGTATGAAAAGGAGCTCACTTTGGCTTTTTCGTTGGAGAAGGTAAAGGTAATCCCGGAGGTGCAATGCCAAGCTCCCATTTACCATCTCCTTTAAGTACTTCGGCCGGATCGATGGGACCGAAGCCGAACTGCCGCTTATCCCTCATTGATTAGGTAAGGGCGGCAGACTCAGTTGATAAGCTATATGAGATAATCGAAGGGGATCAAAGACTAGCAAGGGAATGAACCCGAGTTTTCTGCACTAAGCTTTGATAGTGGGCCTTAAGCCCCAACAGCGTCCAAAATGGAACGGACTTGGTAACTAAGCTGCCTATATAGGGTGTTTGGAGTACGTCGAGAGCGAGGTACGGCAGCTAAGCACAACCTTGCTTGATACTCAACCAACAGCGGGATTCGGCAGATGGGTGGAACTCGATGTGTGCTTGACGGAAGAACAGATGTTCGATATAGTAGACTGGCAAGAGCGGATTGGAGGGATTACGGTGATCAGGAGAATGCCAACAAACTGCGGGGATGATACATGCCCCTCATGTGTTATTGCCGGAGACTTCATCTTTCTCGCTCACCATGCCGGAGGCCACCAGACGAACGATATCGTATTCCAAATGGAAGCTAGTTTTGACAGTCTCAGACAGACCTTGGCATCCGTTGGAGCCTCACTCGATGACGTGGTGCAGATCAACCTGTACCTAAAGAATACCGCAGACTTTCAGGCAGCGAGAGATGTGTTCTATAAGTACTTCAAAAACGGGTTCCCGGCACGAATGACGAGCACAACGGATTTTATATCTCCAGCTTGCCTATGTATGCTTGATGCTATAGCGTATAAGCCGGGAAATAGAGATGTCTCTACGGACCATAGCCGATGAAGACGACCCTGATCGTGAGTATATGTTAGCTTGGGCCGAGAGCCAAAGGCTATGGAGAATCTGATGTCAATCTGCTGAACCGTAGGCTGCGGTATCAGAGGCGTAAGTGATCTTCGATTGTTCCTTTGGTACAGTGGCCACTACAGCACTGACCTCCTCCGCCAAACTCGTTGGCCTTTTCCCAGAACGAGGAAAATCCTTAATCGGCATGATACCCCCGACAAGGGAGAAGGGTGAATGCTGCTATGGAAGGGTGAGGGGTGCGAAATGATGGTAACCACGGAGTGCGAAGTCAATGATTCCGAAGTCGTATTCTGCTTACGTGATCTTGATACGGGATATCAGCGGGCGGCAGAAGAGTTAGGGTTCGCCCGCACAGAAGTCGGGTTTGCTCGGTCCTTTCCGGCACCAGTAGAGGATCTAGACCGAATCTATGCTAACTTCGATCGTAATATAGGGACGATGCTAAGGCATGTGGCACGGGAAGAGCAAGTACCTTGGGAGAGTGCTCTTCATGCCTGGCTGAAGCAGCTCGAGGGGCAGGATGTTACCTGGTTTCTCGGAGGAAGCGCAGCTTTGGCGGTCCGGGGCCTTAGAGTTGAGCCTCGGGACATTGATATCATAACTGATGCCTGTGGGGCACAGCGACTTGGTGAGATTTTCGCCCATGCCCTAGTAGAGCCTGTGGTACCGGTCAAAGGGTGGATTTGCGATTGGTTCGGCCGTGTATTTATCGAGGCGCTAATCGAGTGGGTAGGAAA
>JAAYRF010000050.1 GCA_012518905.1 Bacillota bacterium
AAATGGTGTTTTCTATCCTTTGGTAGGTCAAGGGCAGGAATCTGCCCTAAGTGCAAATATTCGCCACAACGCCCTGGAATCCCTTCGCAACTAGGTATTGCGACGGGGCCAGGGCTCATGCGGTCCACTCATGCGGCTCAACGGGTCAATAAACAAGCATAATCACTAACCGCGTGATCGGTACAAAATAGAACACAGTGTACGATCACAAAGGGTCAGTGACTATGCCTGCGATCATAATCGCTTTTTTGCGAAATGAAGAATCAAACTATCGAGAATGTGAGTTCAGCAATGCGCCTCCAAGAGATATCACTACACTTATACTTCGTCTAGAATTCGCCTAATATTGTTGAGGCCTATTCTTGTAGCTTCTTTACACTCCTCCATGCCTTCAAACTCCAATGATAGATGCCCGTCATATCCAGATTGCTTTATTAGTCCTAAAATCTCCCTTACTGGCAAATCACCCTGCCCAAATATTGATCCACGCAAGAAGTTGCCGTTGACTGTCTTAAACCACCTGCCCTCACCGGGGTCCTCATAAAACGGACGATAATAGAAATCTTTCAGGTGGATATGTGATGCGTATGGTAGGTTTTTCATTACACCTATAATCGCCAATTCATCTACACACATGAAGTTCCCGACATCAACGGTTACTTTGAAATTCTCTCTATCGACCAACTGATATAACCGCTGCACGCGGTCACTATGCTGTACAACCCAGCCATGGTTTTCAATGGTAGTAGTGATGCCAAATTGTGCTGCATAGTCAGCAATTCTTTGGCTACCTTCAACCATTTGAGGAAGAAGTCTATTAAAACTCTGGATGTTGGCTCCCTCAGGAGTGGTTTGGAAAGCTACCACATCGTGGCGTAGTGTCTTGATACCCATACGGTGAAGTAAGTCAACATGCTCCTTCACTCTGGCTACCTCAGCTTCGAATTCTGCTTCTGTCTCTTGACAAAAGTTTGCCGGCATACAATAATTTGATATTTCCAGATCCAGTTCTTCAGCTTTTTTGGTCACCTGATCAGCTAACTCGGGGTTATCGATTAGCGTAAATCCATAGGGAACCAGCTCTATGTGCTCACACCCGTTGTCTTTAGCCCACTGTACTACATCCAGAATTGTCATCTCACCATTGCGAAGTGCGCTCAACAAGCAATAACTACTAATCCCTATTTTCACTTTTTCACACTCCTCTTAGATATTTGGTGTTGACCCCTTCAGTGTTATCTGTGGCTTCCTCTCCCCCCTTTCTTTTGTTCGCTGCTGTTAGTTCTTCGAAATGTGGTCTTTTAATCCCACAAACCTTTGCACCAACACTGATAAATGCTCGGCCAGACATGGCTTTTAGCAATATCATTAAAGTGAGTTAACAGACTTGTGTTACTGCACCTCATCTTCCGGCCAGTCTTTCCTGTCCTCTGCTAATATGCACCAATGATAGCTCCTGTGCACTCACTGCTATGGCCAAAATCCTCTGGGTCGAATCCCCAAGGGCTCTACCCTCTATCTCCTCCACTGTCCCGTCGAGATCCATATGGGTGATTTTGTGTTCTGCTGCCCCGTGCCACTCCAGATCAACCCTTATACCTGATCCCGGTGCATGGTTCCATATAGCCAGAAGAGCTCCTCCTGTGCCTAGCTCAAACCGCTTCACCGTAGCATTGCCATGGACTATCATGCCGGTATCGTCCCGGAAGCGGCCTGGTCCGAAATCTGTAAGCCAGGCTCTCCGCAGCTTGATCACTTGCTCTAGATAGTCCAAGAGCTTAGGGTCACCATCGAAGTTATTATCCTCCTCCAGATCGTATATCCATAGATAAGAACCCATGACAAAGGCTCTATTAATGAGATCTTTAGCTATTAGCGATACATAGGGTGGCCTCATCACTTGGTTCCTAGCTGGGTAAACCATGTCCACCAGAGTCTGCTGGGGGAAGGTGTACTTATATAGCTCAGGAAAAGCACCGGCATGCCAGTAAAAGAAGGTGGAGATCAGCTGACCGCTGGCAAATCCGCCATACGCATCCCCACAACCCTCGAAAAATAGAGCTACATCGGGACAAGTCGAATGTATATCCCGAAGTAGCTCCCTATACCCCTTGATCCATGCCGCAGGGTGATGGCCATGATCTTCACTAAAGCAAAGCTGTGCACTGGCCATACCCAGCTGATCTAGGTAAACCCCAGAGGCCCCTGCTTCAGCAAGCCGTTTGACGGTTTCTCTTAGATGATCACGCCATCCCTTAGCCCCGGGACACATCACAGCGAACTCTTGATCTCCATAGGCTTCTTGGAGGGTTTCACCACTGGGCTGCCTTACTGCCCATTCATCCCGCTCTCTGGCGACCTCTTCAAATCGCAGATTGCATAGGCGGGAGTTTACATAGAAGGAAGTGTTACTGCCATATCTTCTTACATCTTGGAGGCTTTCGACGAACTCATCTTCCGAACCTAGTTCTGCATCAGGCGTATAGAGGGGGAAGCCGTTATCAAAGCCTTCTCGATGCCAGCCTGAAAGCAATATATGATCGATGCCCAGTTCCTCGGCCCTTTGAGCTAGGCTAGGAATGTCCTTGAAGCGGTGGACTACCTCACCGGATTGGTACTTAAAATCATAGTGGGCCACCAGTCCGGGACTATTGAAGAACCAGTCCGGCGGCGATGTTTTTGGCATTAGGGTCTCTGCCCACTCTCGGTAACGATCTGCACCCCAGTGCCAATCTCCTTTATGTACCGCTATGGCAAAGGGATGGGAATTCCACTTGGAACCCGGCCTAATCCTGGGATACTTTCTTATGGCAAAGCCCATACCGGGTTTTTCCCGTCCAAAGGCCTCTGTATGGAGATCAGCAACGCTAAGGTCGCTATCATATGAAGCTATATAGAGTCCTTGACCCTCTTCAAAATAATCCATCCACTGCATCGATGCCGGCCCAGAATAGCTTAGCTTGTAGACGAAAGCACCATCATCGGCCTTCTGGGCACTCACACCATCAACGTGATAAATATAGTGGTAATCCTGCCAATCCCACTCGATAGCCGACGGCTCTCTAGGGTAGACTTCCACGGGGTTCTTGATCTTCTGCCCCGCGATAAAGGGCAGCACCAGCTCATCATCGATCCAGGTCTGACCAAGATACACACCGTAGATGCAGGGGAACATAATAGATGATACTGTCCAGTCAGTATCTTGGTTGTCCACCGCTATGTGCCAAATGGTCTCTGGATCTTTCGGTGAAACAGTGATGGAGTACTCCAGGCGGATATCGATGGTGTCATGATCATCTTGCCACCCATTATAGGATACCGTTAGGGTCTTGGCACCATTGGGGCTCTCTTCTACCCTCAGTTTGGGAAGGGGACCGCGACCTCGCCCCGGAGGGCAAAGAGTTCTGGCAACTCCCTGGCCATTCGTCACTTCCATGTTAAATGGCGCTGCTTTTCCCTTCCACTGACTCTTGATGAGATTCTCACCGGTGGTGTTGTTAATTAAAGAGAATAGCTCGCCGGTATAACTGTCAATGACTATCTCGATGGCATCATTACCCAACCTAATTCTTTTGCCCTTGGTATAATAAACTTCCGTCATCTGCACTCCCCCAAGAATATCTGTCATGATCATGTCTAGATATCCCGCATATAAACCCGCATAACTAGCTTTAACCAATTGCCGACCCATTCCTTAGCCTCAATCTGGCCAAAGAGGAGCTTGCCTGCATCCATGAGCCGGGCAGGCACTTCGTTTTTTGCCCGGGGGACATACCCTAGCTTGCGTTCCTTTTGATCAAAGATAACTATGGCCAGTTCATCGTAAGCGTTGTCTGGTTCCCTGCGAAAAAGCAGCGGATCACCGATGCTGATCTCCAGCTCGATACTAGCGAGATCAAGGTAGCTTGTCCCAGCGATATGGCACTCTAAGAGGAAGATCTCCCGGATATAAGGAGCAATCTGCATATCGCCACCAAAGAACCGATGAATTAGCCCCCATACATCTTCATCAAAAGGAACGATTTGCTGACCCATATCTACTCTCCCTAGTGAATAAGCTGTCCAGTGCCTCCCATACCCGTGAGTATGGCTAGATACTTATCCCTCTGCCTTTGCATCTCACCAATCTGCTTCAAGATAACATCCTGCTGAACTTTTACCCACTTGGGATCATCAAGCTTATGTTGATAGTTAAAGGGAAACTCCTTCTCTAGCTCTGCTAGCTCCTGAAGGAGTCTTTTTATCCAGACAGTGAGCCGCTCCACATCCAGAGCCAACTGCTCCATTGTAGAGGGATTATTAGGGCTGGTCTCATATTCCAGAAAGAGCATGGACAGTGTCCTTAGCTCCTCGAGATCTCCATTAAGATAAGCGCTCAATACCCTCTCCCATAGGTTTCTGGATTCTTCCGGCAAGTCAGGATTGATATCCGGATGGAGCCTGCGCACCAGTTCTCTATAAAGCTTCTTTAGCTCATGGGTATCTGCTAAGGTCAGAGTCGGTAGCTGGTCTACGAACTCTGCCCGGGAGATTTTATCCCAAAGGGCCCGAGCTTTCTCCGTCCACTCCTCGAGCTCTTTATCTAGGTGCTTCTCAATATGGTCTAAGTTTGGCTCTTCCCCCCGATTAAGAGAGGCCTGGATGAGCTCGATCTTCCGCCTCAGTCTCAAAACCTCACATCGGATGAGAAACAACTCATACTCCTTGCGCCCAATGGACTGATAGTATCTTGTCTCGAGATTGGTCTTGACTGTGGTCAAGAGGTAATCCCGATCTGACACTACCTTGGCCAGTTCGGTTTTTGCCGCTTCAAACCTCCCTTGGAGCTCAACAAACTCGGGGGAGATACTAACCTCACCCAACACTTCCCTCACCTGCCTCTGGGGAACGGATTGCATTAGCACGGTGGTATGGCCAAATTGGGGCCTCGCCCCATTTAGTTGACGCACCTAAAGATCAAAATCACAGTTTCCTATACCATGTCCGGTAAATCAAATACTTCTGCCGAAGAGCCCCAAATTCCTCCAATCCTGACTACTATCTAGCTTCAATAGATTTAAGGGTATCGCGTTGAAGCACCGGGTTAGCTCACCCATGGACATGCCCCGTCTCATAGGCAGAGGGTACGGACCGAAGGACTCAAACCCTCTTCCAGCACGGGCCCCTCCACCTTGATGCCATGATTAGTACTCCCTGGGGTGGTAGTTTCACGCGAAACTCAGCTCCTCTACCCGATGCTTCATCCAGCGATATCTCCGGTGAGCTTCTCCAAACTTCCCCGCATGCGTTGAGTGTTTCAGGCAGCTTTATCGAGAAGTCTTCCCACTGAAAGCCCGCATTAAAGGCCGCTAGAACTGTATCGCCTTCGTACTGGCGGACAAACGCCAAGATCCTTCCTTCCGCCAGGATCACCTCAAGATCTCCTCGCCGTAAAGCTGGATGTCGCCTTCTTAAGTTTATGAGTACCCTGGAAGCTTCGTATACCTTGCGATTCCAGGTGTCGCTGCCCCATGGCATGCTCTTCCGGCACCCAGGATCATTACCTCCCGTCAGCCCCACCTCATCACCATAGTAGATGAGGGGTACACCAATATCCGTTAAGAGAATGGCTAAAGCCTGGATAGCCTTGGCACTATTTTGGCGACAGATGGTCATCAATCTGGGAGTATCGTGACTTCCTAGAAGGTTCACCATGGTAGGCCCATGGGGACCGTAGAGCTCCCGAAGAGCCTGAATCTCCCGTACGAAAGTTTGGGCATCGGTACATTGATTCACAAAAAAGCGAAATACAGCATCTCGCCAAAGATAGTTAGTTGAGCTATCTAATTTGCCACGGCCTAGCCATGGCGTGGCATCTCCCCAGAATTCACCCAGCAAGAACGCATCGGCCTTCACATCCCGCACCCTAGCGCTGAATTTGCTCCACGCCTCATGGGGAACCTCCCATGCCATATCTAGGCGCCAACCGTCGATATCCGCTGTTTCGATCCAGTACTCACCGACCTTGCACAAAAGTTCATGGACTTCTGCATTAGCCACATTAAGACGGGGCATGGATGCTAATCCTCCACAAGCCCGGTAACTGGGTTTCGGATGCTTCCTAATAGGATAGCTATCAATAAGAAACCACTGGGCATAGGGTGATGCAGCCCCACGCTCGAGTACATCCTTGAAAGCAGGGAATTCATCACTGACGTGGGCAAACACGCCATCCAAGATTATCCGCATTTCCCTATTATGCAGCGCTTGGGTGAGGGCTTTTAACGTATCCGTTGTACCCAGCATCCTGTCCACTTGAAAGTAGTCTTTAGTATCATAGCGATGGTTTGAGGGAGCCTCAAAGATCGGTGTAAGGTAGAGGCAATTTACTCCAAGGGCCTTTAGGTAATCTACATGATCAATGATTCCCTTAAGATCGCCTCCAAAGAAGTTAGTTCGAGTTGGTCTACTGCCCCATGGCACCACATCTATAGGATCATTGGATGGATCACCGTTGGCGAAGCGATCGGGAAAAATCTGGTAGATAATGGCATCGTTTACCCACTGGGGGACTGTGTTTTTCTGTGTCATATACTTACCCTTTCAGACCTGATGTTGCGATACCCTCTACAACCTGGGATTGGGCTGCAAAAAAGAGTATCAATACTGGAATAGTACTAGTGGCCACCCCTGCCATGAGAAGAACCCATTGGGTCCCGTATTTACCCATAAAGGTCCTTAGACCAATCTGTACTGTATACATCTCCGGCGATCGGGTGGCAATCATTGGCCATAAGTAGTCATTCCACGCAAATAAGAAGGCGAAGATACTCAAGGTGGAAATGGCAGGCTTAGCCAAAGGCATAATAATGCGCCACAGGATCCCCATTTTGCTGCATCCATCGATAAGGGCTGCCTCATCTAGCTCCTTTGGTATAGATAGGAAGGACTGGCGCATGAGGAATATTCCGAAGGGACTCACAATCCTGGGTATGATAAGCCCCCAGTAAGTATCTACCCAGCCGATCCTATCCACCAATAGAAAGAGCGGGATCACCAGCACATAAAAAGGCACCATCATCGTCCCGAGGAAGACTAGAAATAGAGCATCCCGTCCGGGAAAAGATAGGCGGGAGAAGGCATAGCCGGACATGGCAGAAGTCAGAATCTGTCCCACCATGATGGCCAAGGTGACAATGACGGTATTTAGATAATACTGCGGGAAAGGCGCTGCCTGCCATGCATCTACATAGTTTTGCCACACAAAATGTACCGGTAGCAGATAAGGAGGCTCAAAGGTGCTCTTTATGGGCTTTAGCGACGTAGTTATCGTCCACAAAAAAGGGGAAATCACCAGCAAAGCCCCGGCCAATAAGAGCGCCTGTATTATGATGGCCTTCCATAACGGATGCTTTCGGCTACTGCGCCCTCTAGCGTGCTTCCCCATATGCGCCAGCACCTCCTGATCCAGAAACCTTCCACTGCACCAATGTAGCGATGAATACTAAGAGAAAAATTACCCACGCGATGGCTGAAGCATAGCCCATGTGGAAAAGCCCAAAGGCTTGCCTGTACAGATATAGCCCCATAACCTCCGTGGAACTCATGGGCCCCCCTGAAGTCATCACATGGACCAGATCAAAAACTTGAAAAGAGTCAATTACACACATGATCAAAAGGAGCCACGTTGTCGGCAGAAGCAGTGGGCATGTTATGTGAGCAAATCTCTGCCAAGCATTCGCTCCGTCGACTAGGGCAGCTTCATAGAGCTCACCTGGTACTCCCTGCAATCCCGCCAGATAAATCATGGCATTGAAGCCTAGTCGCTTCCACGCCCCTACCAAGATAACGGCTACCAGCGCCCACTCAGGACTTGACAGCCACGCAGGACCACGGATCCCCACAACTCTAAGCAGGTGGTTAACCAAGCCATCATAGGGATCGAAAAGGCGGGTCCATACGATCCCTGCGGCCACAGTAGCAGTTACCGAAGGGGTGAAGTAAAGTGACCTCCACAGATTGCTCAATGGTATTTTGACATTGAGCCCTAAAGCTACCAAAAGACCTAGGGGCAGGCTAAGAACGGTAACCCCTAGTGTATAAACTAGGGTCACTTGAAGGGAGTTCCAAAAATATGGATCTTTGAACATGGCGAGGTAATTAGAAAACCCAACAAACCCCGTCATACTCCCCATACCCCACTCTGCCAAAGACAGCACGGCGGAGTAGATCATTGGTAGCATATAGAAAGCTGCGAAAATCAAGATGACGGGAGCTAGACAGATGAAAGCCGCCCGGATATCATCTTTCCTATAGCCGCTTTTTGACCAATATGATTTTGCCTGCAACTTGGGGCCCCCTTCTGCCGGAAGCTAGTTCCCGGCCTTAGAAAAGACCGGGAACCAGGTACTTAATGATTGGTTCGCTGCTAGGCTTATCTGCCCTTCTCCAGGATGGCTAAGAGAGCCTGCTCAGCATTGATAAGAGCTTCCTTAACCGACACTCTGCCATAGTAAGCCTTTTCCATTTCCTTGGCGAAAGCCAAGGAGCAATCTGCGTACTCTGGGATGGGTGGCCGAGCATGAGCATGGCGCTGCTGATCGACAAACACCAAGAGGCGGGGCTCTGTATCCTCAATGAACCCACGATACTCACTGCTACTGGCAACAGATGCTTTGACAGGTAAGGCTCCGGTCTTTTGATCCCACTTGATCATGTTCTCGGTACTAGTTAGCCACATGAGGAAATCAACAGCCGCCGCTTCCCGAGCAGCATCGGTCCTAAATGCAAAGATCTGCTCACCACCCATGTTGGTGGCTGGTTTGCCCCACTCAGGATAGGGAATAGGAGCAGTGCCAAACTCAAAGGAAACAGAATCTTGCCAGATACCTATCATCCAAGGGCCATTAACCACCATGGCGGCTCGACCCATGCCGAATGAATCCTTCCGGGCCAAGCCGGCCACCTTCTCCTTCTGGAAAAGATCTACGACGAACTGGAGGGCCTTCTCCCCTTCTTCATTATTGAAACCAGGTCTACTGTAGCTATCTGTAAGAAAATCAGCACCGGCTTGCCAGAGATATGGCTGCAAGTTCCAGGTAAGACCCTCGCCCGTCTCATCCACTTGAGAGTACATCTCGAATCCAAATATAGAGCCATCGGCTTTGGTTAGCTTCTTGCCATATTCTACTAGCTCATCCCAAGTTGTCGGTGGACTATCCGGATCTAAACCGGCTGCTCTGAAGAGATCCTTGTTGTAAAACAGTGCCAAGTTATTTGTGGTGATGGGCAAAGCCAGAGTCTGGCCCTGGTACCTACTGTACTCCAAGAGTGATGGGTAGAAATCGTCGATATCGAACCCCTTCTCCTCGATATATGCATCCATGGGCAGAAGGGCATCGGAGCGGAGCAAGCGGCCCATCCAGGCTATATCTGCTATGGCCATGGCCGGGGGCTTGCCGGCGGCGGCAGTAGCCTCCAATTTCGGCAATAGCTCTCCTGTCGGTACGAAGATAGGCTTAACCTTCACATCGGGGTTCAGCTCGTTATATGCGGCGGCAAACTCCTCTACTGCTCTTGCATTGTTGCCGTCCCAGTAATGCCAAAACTCCAGGACTATTTCATCCTTGGCATGGGCCACTAGAGAGCCAAACACCATGGTGAGAAGAAGTCCCGTAAGTATCACCGCGACCAACGAACGGCTAACTGGTCTACGCATCAATGTACACCTCCGTTTATTCTTTGAGAACGCTACCAGTACGACACGAACCTGTTTTCCAACATCATTGGTTCTACCTGCTACTACTTGGCCACCTAAGATGACGTTCTGCGTAAACGTTTACGTTTCTGGCAAATAACCACCCCCCATTATGTTGAGGCTCACTGTCAGACTAGGACCTAGGCAGGTGGACTGGGGCTGCCTAAAGAATCACGCTCTATCACTCGGGTTTGGAGAATTACCTGGCGGGAGTCAATCTGCTTTCCTTGAATTAGCTTTAACAGCATCTCGGCAGCCTTCATACCCATCTCAGAGATGGGGGCCCTCACCGAGGCCAGTGGTGGGTTTAAATACTGCGAAGCCTCATCGTCATCAAAACCTATGACAGAGACATCACGGGGTACTTGCAGCCCTAGATCAAGCAATGCTCTAATCACCGGGATAGCAAAAAAATCGTTGAAGGTGAAGACTGCTGTGGGCCTTTCCTCTTGAGCGATATTTTCAAAGAACCTGCGCACCGAGGTATATACCTCTTTGCGGGTTAAACCTGCATCTATTACTAGACTCTCGTTATATGCAAGACCCGCCTCAAGCAATGCCCGCCTATAGCCCTCAAGCCGCTCGACACCGAGGTTGGTCTGCTGGGAGCCGCATACATGGGCAATGCGCCGATGCCCTAAGCGGACGAGGGACTCCACGGCAGAATATGCCCCAAAGACATTATCTATGTCTACATAATGGCTATTGACCAAGCCAATGGCTCTACCGATGATGACAAAGGGGAAATTGCGTTGGGTGAGTTCCAGGGCCAAGGGATCGTTTAGTTTCGCCCCATTGAGCAATATACCGTCGACACTGCCACCTTTGATCAGGCGCAGCTCTGACATGTCCTGGGCGAACTCGTCTCGGGAGAGGATAGTGCATCTATACCCATTGCTCGTCAAAACACTCTCTATACCTTGCAGCATTCGACCTGATGCCGGTTGGGCATGGAGCTGTCCCAAGGTCTGCATGTTGATCACAGCTATGGTCCGTGTTGACTGGCGCACCAGATTTCTAGCAGTGAAGTTGGGTTGATACCCTAACTCCTCAATGAGCTTAGATATTCTCTTGCGGTTCTCATCGCTTACACCGGGTGAATCGTTGATCACCCGGGAAACGGTAGCCACAGAGACACCGGCCATCTTGGCGATATCAGTCATTGTAATCCTCTCGGTACCGTTATCATTGGTCCGCTTAGTCACAGCATAACACATCCTCGTAGACACTAACAAAGTCGATTATGAAACAGCCTGAGTAG
>JAAYRF010000051.1 GCA_012518905.1 Bacillota bacterium
AGTGGGGCTTTCATGACATAAAAGGAAACTACCCCCATGTATAGAATAAGGTGAATTGGAGGTACAAGTTGCCGTGTCGTAAGTCATCCAGATAATATTCATCCAATAGTGCATTCGACACAAATCTAGCTCAACATGAGCGGCCTTACTTGCTACAACTGAATCGGCTGTTCTAAGCGGGAGGGAGTGAAGCCTATCGGATAGATCTATGCGCCATTTGTACCTGAGGAGAGGGTAAACCATTTTACTATTATGGGGAGGAAAGAAAATGAGAAATTCCAGGCTAGTTGTGGGTGTGTTCCTCGCTTTGTTACTATCCCTGGTTTTCGTCAATGTGGTACCCGTCTTTGCTGCTGATAAGGTTACCATAGGTGTCTCCATACGCAGCCTCTCCGAAGAGCGCTGGGCACGGGAGCGGATCCTCATGGAGGAGAAAAGCAAAGAGCTGGGAGTCAACGTGGTCTTTACAGATGCCAATAACGACGAATTCGTACAGAACTCTCAAATTGAGAATCTCATTGCGCGGGGTGTTGATGCCCTGATTATAATTGCGAGAAATAGTGACGTAGCTGCCAGTGGGGTAGAAATGGCTCTTAGCGAAGGGATCCCCTGTATTGCATATGACGTGGCCATTTACCATCCCGGTGCCATATACGTATCCTTTGACAGTGTACGAGTAGGTTATGAAATGGCCAAAGCAGTGGTGGAGCGAGTTCCCAAGGGCCGGTATTTCTGGGTCGGTGGCTCTCCCACCGATGATAATGCCTATCTGATTCGTAAAGGTCAATTCCAAGTGCTGCAGCCTCTTATCGATAGCGGCGATATTGAGCTTTTGGGCGAACAGTGGTGCGATGCTTGGAGTCCAGAAGAGGCCCTTAAGCACGTGGAAAACGCCCTCACTGCTCACTCTAACCAGATTGATGCTGTAGTGTGCGCCAATGATGGTACTGCTGGTGGGGCTGTGCAGGCCCTCCAAGAGCAAGGGTTAGCAGGAAAGGTACCTACCTGTGGGCAGGATGCTGACCTAGTAGCTTGTCAGAGAGTGGCAGAAGGTACCCAGGCGGTGACAGTGTTCAAGGATGTTAGGATTTTGGCTGATACTGCCATGGAGGCCGCGGTTGAGCTAGCCAAGGGTAACCCTCTAACAAGCATCAACGGCAGGTACATCAATGAGAGCAAAGGAATCGAGCAGGATGCTGTTTTTGTGGATGTGATACCTGTCACCCAGGACAACCTTTATGAGGTTATAGTTAAAGGCGGTTTCCACAGTCTAGAGAATGTCTATAGGAATATTCCCAAGGATCAGTGGCCCGAGTAGAAATATAGAAGAGCCCAAAAACTTGCCTGCTTTGAGCTGGGAGTCGCGCCCGATCTGCAGTTGATTGTTAGGGTTAGGGTGCGACCCCAGCATTGCTGCAGTACAGGCGGCCGGCGGGCTTGAACTTGCTTGGAAATGGGGGAGCAAAGTGCCGCAAGCTGGTAATATCCTCTTGGAGATTCGCAACGTGACCAAAGATTTCCCGGGTACCAGGGCCCTAGACAATGTTTCTATGGAGGTCCGGGAAGGGGAGATCCTGGGCCTATGTGGTGAGAACGGGGCGGGCAAATCCACCCTGATGAAAATCCTAAGCGGTACTTATCCATATGGGACCTACGAAGGTGAAATGGTCTACCAAGGAGAGCCCCTGCGCCTTAGCGGTATAAGGGAATCTGAGGCCAAGGGCGTTCGCATAATCCACCAAGAATTAGCCCTTGTTAAGCAGATGAGTGTAGCGGAGAACATTTACCTAGGCGCGGAGCCGGCTCGTTTTGGAATAGTAAATCAGATGAAACTCTATAGCGATACCAGAGCACTTTTGGATCGGGTGGGGCTAAGCGTTTCTGAGACATCCCTCATTGGCAGCCTGGGAGTTGGGCAGAGGCAGATGGTGGAGATTGCTAAAGCTCTTAGAGGCCACGTTCGCTTGTTGATTCTCGATGAACCAACATCGGCCCTAAATGACGCAGAAGTAGCTAATCTCATGAGTACTTTGCGGGACTTGAGAAGTCGGGGTGTTACATGTATCTATATCTCCCATAAGCTCAGGGAGCTATTCGATATAGCAGATCGAATAACCGTAATCCGGGATGGCAGAGTAATCGGCACTGAGAAGACCGCGGATCTTACCGAGGACATGGTAATAGCCATGATGGTGGGCCGTGCGCCTACAGGGCGGTTTCCTGCCAAAACTCGTAAACCGGGCCCGGTGATGCTTAAGGTTCGCAACTGGACAATCAAGGATCCGGAAAACAGAGAGCTCTACGCAGTCCGCGATGTATCCTTTGAAGTCAGAAGCGGCGAGATCCTAGGGATATCCGGACTAATGGGCTCGGGACGTACTGAGCTGGTCCAAAGCCTATTCGGGGAATACGGAGTGGAGGTATCCGGCGAGATGGAGATCGCCGGCCAGCGGTGCACCGTAAAATCTTCTCGGGATGCCATTGCTTTGGGAATGGGGCTGGTGACAGAGGATAGGAAAACTACTGGCCTTATCACCATGCATACTGTTACCAGCAACATAGCCTTACCATCTTTGCCTAGACTAAGTAACGGTCCTGTGGTGAATCAGAGTCTGGAACTTGCCTCTACTGGCCAGTTCATTGAAGAGCTGAATATCAGAGTGCCTGCAATTGATGCCACGGTGGACACCTTAAGCGGTGGGAATCAACAGAAAGTATCCCTTGCCAAATGGCTAATGACCAACCCTCGGATTCTAATGATGGATGAGCCCACTCGAGGTATTGATGTTGGCACCAAATATCAGATATATGAGATCATGGATCGCCTGGCCGCGGCAGGAATGGCCATTATCATGGTTTCTTCGGAATTGCCGGAGATTTTGGGGATGAGTGATAGGATTCTAGTGATGCATGAGGGGACTGTGGCTGCGATATTGGAACGGGATGAAGCTGATGCAGAGACGATCATGTCCTTAGCCACCATGGGGGCTGAGATGGGTAAGATGCGGTCAGATGAGAACGCAGCAAGGGAGCGGTGATAACGTGGGAAAGCCCGAGATCGGTCTATCCGTTGGTAAGCAAATTGTCGCAGGAAGGGTCAGGGATAATTTGCGGGCATATACTATGGTTTTTGCACTCTTGGTTATCTGGATAGCTTTGGCCTTTGCCACCCAAGGCACTTTTTTGGAGCCTAGAAATCTGTCCAACTTGTTTCGGCAAACGGCTATCAATGGTTATCTTGCCATCGGTATGGTGTTCATCATCACCGCAGGCCATATCGACCTATCGGTGGGAGCTGTAGCGGGACTAGCCGGAGCCATAGCTGCTATGATGCAGGTTCACTGGTTGCCTGCCTTGGGAGCAGCCTGGGGAATAGAGTGGTTGCAGCCCGGCTGGCCTACGACGATGATCGCCATTTTGGCGGCAGTTGCCGTCGGCACTATTATTGGGTTTTGGCAAGGCTTTTGGGTTGCCTATGGCGATGTCCCCGCATTTATCGTCACTTTGGGAGGACTGCTAATCTTTCGAGGGACTATCTTGGGAATAACCAAAGGGGTCAACATCGGGCCCATGGATCCCAGCTTTCGAGGTTTGGGCCAGTCCTACCTAGGGTTCGCTGGGGGGATGAGCCTGGCTGTGTTGGCGGTCGCTGGCGTCTTCGCATTTGCCTTAGCTGCTCGTAGAAACAAGATCAAGTACAATCTTGCCGTGAGACCGCTTTGGGTGGATGTGGGTATTGCTGGCATCTATTCAGCACTGGCCGTTGGATTTGTCATAACTATGCAGCGCTATCGAGGTGTACCATTGCCAGTGGTTTTCTTGATTGTGGTCGCCGTCGTATTTTCCTTTATTTTCCGAAGGACTCAACTAGGGCGTTATACTTGTGCCATCGGCGGTAACCTCGATGCCGCAAGGTTATCTGGGCTGAATGTACGGCGAGTGACCATTCAGATCTTCGCTCTGATGGGTGCTCTATGTGGGCTGGCTGGGATCATTCTCACTGCGCGACTCAATGCTGCTACTGCCAATGCTGGCAACCAGTTTGAACTAAACGCCATTGCCTCTTGCGTTATCGGAGGGACTAGTCTAGCGGGAGGTGCAGGAAGCATCCCCGGAGCACTCTTGGGCGCTCTAGTGATGGCTAGTGTAGATAATGGCTTGAGTATGCTCAACGTCCAAGCTTTCTGGCAGCAGATCATTAAAGGGTTGATTTTGATGACAGCAGTACTCATGGATGCCAAGTCCAGATCATCGTCATCATGATCATAGCCATAACTAAGACGAAGGATGTGATATAAGCATGCTGGGCAAGGTTAAGTTGCTCAATGTCCCCGCGCCCATCAATGAGATCCCAAAAAAATACCCTCGGCTGCCTCTGGAAATATATAAAGCCCGCCTGCAGCGATTACGGGATAGGATGAAGAGCGCAGGCCTCGATAAGATAATCATCTATGCCGATCGGGAACACGCTGCCAACTTCTCCTATCTAACGGGCTTTGGTCCTCGGTTTGAAGAAGCATTGCTGATTGTGGGATTGGAAGGCACTCCCACCGCGGTACTAGGTACTGAGAATATCAATATGATCAAGTATACCTCGGTGGAGCTTGAAGGTGTTCACTATCCGACTTTTAGCTTGATTGGTCAGCCTCGGGAAGACGTTTTGCAGCTTACAGAAATCTTGGAAGATGCAGGGCTCCAGCGAGGTATGTCTGTGGGTACCGTTGGGTGGAAATACTATGGTGAGCAGGATGGATGCCCGGCAGGTTCCTTTGAGATCCCCCACTTTATCATCCACGCAATCGAGTCTTTAGTTGGGGACAGAATCAATAACGCTACTGGTATCTTCATGTCGCCGTATAGCGGCCTGCGGACAGTTCTCGAACTAGAAGAGATCATTGTATTCGAGTACGCCGCATCGTTGGTGGCTAGATCAATGCTGGCTATGATGGATAGTGTAGCTGTGGGCAAGACGGAACTAGAACTAGCCAGTGCGTTTCAGAATATGGGTGTACCTCTATCTGTTCATCCCATGCTCTCGGTGGGAGAAAAGGCTCGGTTTGGTCTCGTTAGTCCCGGAGATAACAAGGCCAAATTGGGTGATTTTCTCACGGCTGCCTACGGCATTGAAGGCGCTCTTTCGTGTCGGGCAGCTTTTATCGCTACCGGGCCCCACGATCTGGATCCTGATATCCAAGATTGGCTCAGCGAAATTGCTATACCCTTTTTCTCCACAGCAACCCAATGGCTGGAGACCATAGCCATTGGGGTGGAAGGTGGCGAGATCTGGGATTTGGCCGAGACCCGCTTGCCTAAGGATAGGTATCGCTGGAATCTTAATCCCGGTCACTTTATCGCGGCCGATGAATGGGTTTCCACCCCCTTTACGCCGGATTCAAAGGTCAAACTGCAAAGCGGCAACTACATGCAATTCGATCTCATAGTCGCACCGGCTCCCCCTTATTTCGGCTCAGATCTGGAAGATGGTCTAGTACTAGCCGATGAAAAACTGCGCAGCAGGATGAAAGATGAGTTCCCGGAGGTTTGGGCTCGGTTCCAACGGCGCCGTCGGTACATCCAGGATGTCTTAGAGATCAACCTACGGGAAGAGGTCATGCCCATGTCCGATATCCTAGGCTATTATCGACCTTTTCTGCTTAACCCCGATCTAGCTTTTGTCATCAGATAGTGCTAAGGTATAATTGACCAACGTGTGGAGCCAGGCCTCTCCTTTGGGTCTGGCTTTTCCACTAGCATGGGGGAATGGGGGGACCGGAGGTGTCTGTCATTGAATGTAATCTTCGATATCGGTAATGTCTTGTTGAAATACCAGCCCCGTGAGTACTTGAGGAGTTTGTCCTTCGACGAACACCACATCGACGTATATGCCAAGATCATCTTTGGTAGCAATCTCTGGCTGGATCTAGATAGAGGGATAACTAATGAGCAGGAGGTAGTGGCAAAACTCACCACGACCTATCCGGAGCATACAGCCGGGATCAGGCAGGTATTTGCACATTGGTACTCTATGCTCACTCCTATAGAGGACAGTATTAGTCTGCTATCCGAGCTAGAAGAAAAAGGCCATGGCCTCTATGCTTTGTCCAATTTCCATCGAGAAGCATTTCACTATGTGCGGAGTAAATACTCTTGGTTTGATCTCTTTGATGGGATGGTGATCTCCTACGAGATCAATGCCATCAAACCGGAGCCGGAGATCTACCAAGCCTTAATCGATAGGTATAATATCGATCCAAAGAGGAGCGTCTTCATTGATGATGTTCCCGCCAACTTAGTCGGCGCCAAGACCTTTGGTTTTCACACTATCAAGTTCGCTTCCAGCGAGCAAGTTACTGAAGAGCTCGCTTGTCTTCTGAGCTAGGAATTGACTCTATGGGCCAGAAATTTTGACCCCCATGGCCCCGGTCTGCTAGAATAGAGACATATGCTTTTCTTGAGTTCCTATAGACTGTGACTGGAGTGGTTGGGTGTCGACAAAGGAGAGTTCAAACGGGGCTTGTTCCAGGAAGCTATTGCGATTGGCAGGCCCCTTAATTCTGTCCAATCTTGCGTATACGTTGCTAGGAGCCCTAGATACTATTTTTATGGGCAGGGTGGGTGCTACAGAGCTCGGTGCTGTTGGTGTTGCCAGTGCCCTTTTCCTTGCCGCCAGTACCTTGCTGCGGGGTACAGTGGGATCAGTGATGGTGGTGGTATCCCAAGCTTTTGGAGCAGAGGACCAGAAGGGTATCTCTAGAGCTTTCCAGCATTATATGGTTTTGGCTATGCTGCTGGCTCCTTTAGGCTTTATCATGCCGCTTTTCTTTAAGGTGTTCTTTAGGATCACAAAACCGCAAGCTGACGTGGGGCTACTGGCTCTAGAGTATATCTCCATTAGAGCGTGGGAAATACCACTTAGTCTTATGTCTAAGACAATGGGGAGTTTTCTCTTGGGGGTAGGTAACTCCCGGGTACCCATGCTGGTCAGCTGGGCCACTGTTTTGGTCAACATGGTGGCCAATTATGTCTTGGTCTTCGGTAAGTTTGGTTTTCCCCGGATGGAGCTGGCCGGTGCTGCTTGGGGTACTGTGATATCTCAGACAGTCCAGCTGACGCTCTATCTGTTTTTCGTGCTAAAGCTTTATGGTGCAGAACTAGGTCTTCTAAAGGACTTTCGTTTGCCAACCTGGGGTCAGATTAGGGGAATGCTCAGGTTGGGTTTTCCCATGGGGCTGGCCGATTCTGTGGACTTAAGTGCCTTCGGGGTTTTCATGACTTTCCTGGCCCGACTGGGTACCATTGAGTTAGCTGCCAGCCAGGTGGCCAATCAGCTCAATGATATTGCTTTCATGCCTTCTTTTGCCATCGGTATGGCCACCAGCTCCTTGGTTGGGCGTTCTTTGGGCGAGGGGAGTACCGATAGGGCCGAAGCGTACGGCAAAGCCGGTCTTAGGGTAGGTATAGTTCTCATGGGAACGCTTGCGGCGTGTTATTGGCTATTTCCCCAGGTTTTTGTTGTGCTTTTTACCAGCGATCCTGAGGTTAGCCAACTGAGTAAGAGAATTCTGCGGGTAGTGGCAGTTTATCAGGTTCTCGATGTTATTCGGATTACTTTCTGTGGTTCTTTAAACGGCGCCGGCGAGACTCGGTTCACTGGCCTTACGACCCTGGCAGCGGCTTGCTTGGTATTTATCCCGGTGTCCTATATTGGTGCTTTTACCCTGGGCTTTGGACTTTGGGGAGCATGGGCCGGGCCATTAACTCACGCAGCTTTGCTGATGGTGGTTTTCGGTGCAAGATTTCGTGGTGGAGCTTGGAAGAAGCCGTGGCAGACTGTTTCCTTACCGGTGGGAGGCAAGTATCGTTTATCGAAGTACTAGAGAAGTTCTGGTCAAGAAGTAGAAATGGGAGCTGCACAGGTCACGTGCAAGCTCCCATCCTGGTCTATCCATGATCAAGGATGATTTATGATCTTCTGATGGCCTGCTCCAACAGCTGTACCTGGGCCGGTATCGCCGTGGAGGGGTCGGCCTTGCCTTCATATTCGATGGAAAGATAACCGTTATACCCTACGTCTTTAAGCATGCGAACTACTCTCGGGTAATCTATATCCAGGGTATAGAAAATGCCACCTCCGTGGTAGCACTTGGCGTGCACTAAGGCAGCATGGGGAGCCAACATTTCTAGCTGTTCGTAGGTGTTTTCCAGGAAGTTGCCACAGTCTAAGGCCACCTTAAGGGCAGGCGAATCGACTCCATTTAGAATGTCCAGCACGCCTTGGGCAGAATATGTGAGGCCCCAATGATTCTCTAGGGCTAAGACAATGCCTAGATCCTCGGCTTTCTTGGCGCATTCCTTGAAAGCTTGTATGTTCCACTCAATTCCTTCCTCGTACTCGTACCCGGGCAAAGGCTCCTCAAGGCCGTTACGGGCCATTAGCTCAGTGAAATTGGCTACCGTACCCCAGCGGCCACCGAATACCCTGACAATAGGGGCCCCGAGGGCTTTAGCATGATCCAGCCACCGCAGGACGAAGTCCACTTGTTCCTTCCGGATCTTGGAATCAGGATTTACAAAATTGTGATGAAGACTGAGGGCGTAGATATCCAAGGCGTTGGCTACTGCCTTTTGCTTCAGCTCATTAATATACTTTCTGTCTTCCGAAGCAAATTGGACTGCCAAGAGCTCTAGTCCATCGAGTCCGTATTTAGGCGCCTCTTCAATGATCTCTAATAGGGTCTTTTCTTCCTCGCCTTCTGTGCCGCCATAGCTAAACCGTTTGAATGAATACGATGAACTGCCGATGCGCATAGCAAGACCTCCTCCAGAGTGTTGTGCACAATATTAACTTCGTTTCCAGTAATGGGGATTCCTGTCATGAAATGAGAGAAAGTATTTGCGATACACAATTGTCAAAGGGCCTACGGATAAACCCAATTCCGATAAATAATGGCAATAGGTAACGGGCATTATACAGGCGAGAGCTCATAAAGAACCAGGTGGTCCATTTGATCGGTAAGCTATGGCGAAAATTGAAACGGAGAAGGGCCTGGCCAAAGAAGGATTTCACCGGCGCTAGTTTCAGTGAAATCCAGACGCACATTCAATCGGAGAATCTCACCGGTGATCTCAAAGAGACAGAAGCGAAAATAAGGGAAGCTTTTGGCAATAGCCCTGATGTGACCTTTAGGTATCTGAGACTAGGGGCTGATTTGAAGATGGAGCTACTCATAACCCACCTCGATGGTATGGTAGATACCAATCTCATCAGTGTAGGAGTAATAAGGCCCATAGTGGAAGAGCAAGCTACGCCATGGGAGGATCTGCCCAGCGGGAAAATGGCCCATAGTCTCCTAAAGCAGCGTCTTCTTGAGACTACGGGGATTAAGGAAACCGATAGCCTCGCAGAGATTCTGGAGTATATGAGCAGTGGGTTCTGTATGGTTTTTGTCCAAGATGTGCCCTGGGCAATAGCTTGCGAGGTCAGGAGATGGGCGGAAAGGAATGTCAGTGAACCGGCGACGGAGGCATCAATTCGGGGCTCTCGGGAAGGGTTTGTGGAGAATCACCGGGTTAATACCAGCATGCTGCGTCGGCTTATTGCATCCCCTCAGCTATGGCTGGAAGAGCTGCAGATAGGTGCTGTGACTAAGACTGTTGTGACCATCGCGTACATTAAGGGTATCGCCGAAGAAGGGGTAGTGGAGGAAGCTCGGCGCCGTCTTCAATCTATCGAGGTAGATTCTATCCTAGAAAGTGGGTATATCGAGGAGTATATCGAAGATGCCCCGTATTCACCTTTTCCCACCATCCTTCGGACCGAGCGCCCAGATAAGGTGGCGGCGGCTTTGTTAGAAGGTCGGGTAGGTATCATCACTGAAGGGACACCCTTTGTTTTGGTTGTGCCGGCAAGTTTCACTCATTTTCTTATGGCTTCGGAAGACTACTATGAACGATACCCCGCCGGCTCCTTCATCCGAATGCTGCGCTTATTGGCTCTATTTATCTCATTGACCCTGCCTTCTTTCTATGTGGCAGTGACCACATTTCATCAAGAGATGCTGCCTACCCCGCTGATCATGAGTATCGCGGCCCAAAGGGAAGGGGTGCCCTTTATCGCCGTAGTGGAGGCCGTTTTCCTTGAGCTTAGTTTCGAACTCCTCCGGGAGGCAGGTATCAGATTGCCTAAGGTTATTGGGCCTGCCATAAGCATAGTGGGTGCTCTCATATTAGGAGAAGCCGCTGTTCGGGCGGGACTGGTATCCTCCGCTATGGTCATTGTCGTGGCCGCCACAGCCATTGCCTCTTTTGCCAGCCCTATCTACAGCATGGCGGTCAGCGTCCATTTGCTCCGCTTTCCAATGGTTCTTCTCGCCGGGAGCCTGGGCTTGTTCGGGGTACTTATGGGTTTATCTGCAATCCTGATCCATATGTCGGCATTACGCTCCTTTGGAGTGCCTTATCTGGAGCCATTAGCACCGACTATCTTCTCAGAGTGGAAGGATGCGTTAATCCGGGCACCCCTTTGGATGATGGATAGAAGACCCCAATCGACGGTGCAAAAAGAACCAATTAGGCAGGATCCCGGGCAAAAGCCGACACCACCCAAGTGATCGGGTTTCGTAGGTCTGCGCCGGGGAAACCCCGAAATCCATACCGAGAAAACAGGAGGGAAGGCATTTGGCTACTTTGGAAGGCGGAAGGATCAGCTCCAGGCAGTTTCTGGCACTATTGGTGCTCACCAGGCTGTTAGCAGCTCTAATTGATGCGCCTACCATTTCTGGGACGTCAG
>JAAYRF010000052.1 GCA_012518905.1 Bacillota bacterium
GATAGCTAGTCTCGAAGAACATTTTGACAAGTACATAGAGAGTGCCGTGGGTTATCCCGGCGAGGAAGAGCTGCAAAGGCAATTTAGAGCTAGCGTAGAAGGCTACCGGTCGGCGACAGAAGGGATCTGGTCATCACTTCTTCAGTATGGAACTGCTGATGAGGAGCTTTTCGAACATGAAGCTCGTTGGTTTGAGGGTTCTCTAGAAGGATTGGAGCACCTAATGAGTATGTATACTTCCCATGCCAGTGAGCTGCAGGCGGAAGCGGAAAAGAGAAGATCTTCCGTTACTGCCTGGGTCACGGGTATCAGTCTTCTGGCGGTGTTAGTTAGCCTTTTGGGCTTTCTTACTATAGTAAGGACCATTGCCGGCTCTTTGCGCATACTAGTTGAGCACATGGAAGCCTTGGCAGCGGGAGATTTCACCAATGAGATTAGGCAAAAGACCAATGATGAGATAGGGATGACCTTTGGTGCTATGCAAAGAGTGCAGGCATCGGTGGGTCACATAATTCATCAAGTTACAAGGGTGGCAAGGAGACTGGCGGAAGCAAGCCATAGTCTGGCAGAGACGATGCAGGAGACAGGCGCCTCCATCGAGGAGGTGGCGGCTACCTCAACCCAACTGGCAAGCACAGTCAATCGAGTTAATGATAGCGCCGATCAGATGGCTCAAGCGGCGGAGAATATATCGCATATGGCTGTGTCGGGTGGTCAAGCACTGAATACTGCTGTCAGAGAGACTACCGTTCTTGAAGATGGTTTTAGGGACGTGGGCAATGTCGTCGATGCCTTAGGCGTTCGCTCCCAAGAAGTAGAGAAGCTAGTTAGCTTGATTGATGCTATAGCGGCGCAAACGAATCTTCTCGCCCTAAATGCTGCCATCGAAGCGGCCCGGGCCGGCAGCCATGGCCGCGGTTTTGCTGTTGTGGCCGAGGAAGTGCGTCAGTTGGCAGAGGACTCGGGAGCGGCTACCAATGAGATAACCAAGCTTGTACAAGAGATCAAAGAGACCACGGAGCTGGCTGTTGGGAAGATGGCTGAAGGCAGTCAGCAGGTGACTAGTACCGCCTCTGTCGTGGGGGATAGTGGGCGGGTACTGGAAGGGATCCTTAGTGCCATAGAGGATATAGTGGCTCAGATTGATGGTGTAGCAGCCGGCGCCCGGGAGATCAGCGCCCGTAGTGAAGAAGTAGCTGCACTAACGGAAGAGCAATCAGCTGCTATTCAGCATGTGACTGTGGCTTCTCAAGCCCTAGATGCCATGGCCCGCGAATTGGCTGGCTTAGTTGAGCGGTTCAAGGTAATGGAAGAGGCTGGTTAGTTCTGGGTAGTTTCTGGTTCCAGTGCAAAGAGCGATGGGGGATGTCATCTGTTTTATTTAAGATGACATCCCCTTTCGATTCTACTTGCCTATAACTGGGCAAGACTATATAGACCGCTGGCTAGTTGGGCAGAGACCAGCTTTCTAATGGGGATAACTTGGTATGGGTAATTCTTTTCCAGATCCTCTGCGATTCGTTGTAGTGCTGTATCTACCTCCTGAGCAAGCTCCATGTAATATTGTGTTCCATCTGGTGAGTGCTCAGCTGCCCAATGGCACAGTCGGACCAGCATGCCATACTGCAACATACCATAGAAGCGCGTGACGACGTTATTATCGAAGAGTTCAGCAGTGGTGGCCAAGCGGTCGTTTTGTTTTTGCTTTTCTATCCAAGCCTTCTGCGCTCGAATTCGATGGGGAGTCTTGCCGACATAGTCCTGCAGGGCGCCGGCGAAGGGTGCATCTTGGCAGTCTTTTATCTGGGCAAAACGAGGAGCTAGAAAACCATGCATTTCCTCAGTAAAGTCTACAGCTTGGGAGAGAGCTTCTGTTCGAGGTACATCGGTTGGACTAGTGTCATCGATGGAAGGGTGGTAAAAGTATGGTAGTTCGGAGACCAAGGCCAAGGTGTTGTACTGCGCCGCGTACTCCGCACTCGAGGCTCCTGCTAATACCATGGTGGCAGGGTCTCCCTCTGTGTACTTAGCATAATAGTCATAGGCATCGCTGGAGCGAGTAAGTTCATAGATGGCCTTGGCGTATGTTACTGCCCAAGGGACCTCCGGCTCGCCCTGACTTAAGGGAATCCCCAAGTCCTCTATGGACCGGTGAAGGTCCGGATAGAGTCCCGGTATTGGTTTGTTTATATAAAAGTATGCGCCACCAAACCCAGCGTTGTGCAGTGAGTAGAGAAAATGAGGCTCGGCCATATCGATGAGCTGCATCAGAGCTTTGGTCTCCGGCAGCGGGGAGTTGAAGCTCAAAGTCTTGTACTCAATGGGAAAAGTCCACTCTACCTGGTCTTTTCCAGCAGGGCGATAGAAGTTGCGAGCATATGTGTAGAAGTCAAAGGGACCTTTGAACCAACCCTCGTTAAGCCGAGTGCCGTCGGGGTCTATGCATTTGACAAGGTAAAAGGTGCAGTCTAGCTCTTCTCTTAAGGCAGTATCTTTGGCCAGGGTCTCAGCCAAGAAATCTATAGTGAGTGTGCCGATGGGTTCATTGGGATGGGGACACCCAAACCAGACAGCGCGCTTACGGCCTTGGCCGATCTTCAAGCAATGGATGGGCTCGCCGTTGCGGCTATGGCCGATGATACTTCTCTTTATAACATCGGGGTATTCACACGCTAAAACTTCTGAGCGTTCTTGGAGTTCGTCGATGGTCCAAAATACCTGGTAATCAGGGATTTTGGACTCCAGTTCTTTCCAATTGAACATCCTATTCACTTCCTTTCGCTGGTTTCGAGGTGTACGTACAAGGGAGAAGCACTATGCTTCCCCCTTCAACACACCTATCTTGCCTCCTACCAGAAGGCTTAAGGACATGGTCAGCGGCTCAGCCAGACATTGTTTTCCTCACTGACTAAGTTCAAGTTCCATTGCTGTGGCACGAAATCATTGAGTCGGGAATCACTTGCGGTATACCCAAATTCGAAGTAAAGGGGTATGACAACGACATCCTCCATGAGCAGGCGCTGGGCCTTTTTCCACACGACGGCCCTGGCTTCGGGATCAATCGTAACACTGCCCTGATCAAGCAGTGCATCGACCTCGGAGTTCTTGTAAAAGTGGACATTACTAATACCTGTGTTGCTAGAGTGGAACATGGCCTGCAATCCTGTAGGTCCACTGTAGGCGAAGTCCATAAACAGCCCAGTATTACCGCCTTGCAGATCTGCCACCCATGTTCCCACCTCCTGGATAGCTATCTTGGCGTCAATGCCTAGTTTGCGCATCTGGGTGACCATGATGGTGACGATTTTGATTCGGGCAGGCTCGTTCATAGTCTTAATCTCGACGGTAAGTTTCTCGCCGTCTCTTTGGAGAATGCCGTCGGGCCCCGGTGTAAATCCTGCCTTCGTAAGCAAATCCAATGCTCCATCGGGATCATATGGCCAAATATCTTCCAGAGTGGGGTCGTATCCCACTAATCCCGGCCCTACTTGCCCATAGGCCCTAATGGCATTATCACCGAAGACGTTCATAACGGCCCCGGAAATGTCTGTAGCCATGGCTAAGGCTTTTCTGACTTCCCATTCATTGAAGGGAGAGGCCTCAACATTGAATCCTAGGCCTCTGTACCAACCTTGGGTACTGCGGTACAAGCGAATTCTCTTGTCTTGGCGAAGTCTATCTACCTCACTAGGTGGCACCGAGAGGGATAATTGGACGTCTCCTGCTTCTAAAGCCATAACTGCTACTACATCATCGGGTATGATCTTGAAGGTCACACCGCTGAGCAATGGCTTCTTCCAGTAATCGTCATTGCGCTGGAGAGCAACTTGGTCATCGGGGACAAATCGCACGATCTTAAAGGGGCCGGAACCGATGGGCTGGCGGGAAAATCCGCTTGGGCCCAGCTGTTCTATGGCTTCCTTAGGCACAATGGCAATACCGGCTAGCCGAATAGCGTCTAGGAAGAAGGGATCGGGACCTTTGGTCACGAGTTTGATGGTTAGTTCATCGATTACCTCGATGGATGCAATACTGCTTAGGGCCCCAGCGAAGGGAGATTTGGTCTCAGGGTCCAAGACTCTTTCAAGAGAGTATTTCACATCATCGGCCACTACTTGGCGACTCTCGCCCTTGGGGAAGACGGCATTATCGTCGTGCCAGTAGACCCCCGGTCGCAAGTGGAAAACCCATGTAGTATCATCGAGGTTTTCCCAGCTTTGGGCTAGGTCGGGAATGGGGGTGCTGTCCTTACCAGTTCTCACCAACGTATTGAAGATCTGGCTTAGTACAGCAAAGTCGAAATGATCTGCGGTCAAGTGGGGATCCAGGGTACCAACACTCTTAATGGCGATACTTAGGGTGGCTCCTTCCCTGGGGGTAGCAGCCATACTGGTGCCAAAGGACAATACCAGTATGGATATGAGCAGTGCAATAATTGACTGGGTCTTGCGCATTTTCATAGTCCTCCTTTGTCTATTGTTTGCAGTATATTCCAAGCTCCTATTCCAAAGGCTGCGCAGATGGCTAATGGATGAACTCAAGCCTAAGAACAGAAGACTACTGCCGAGCGGTAGGCATTTTCGGATCGAGAGCGTCCCGCAAACCATCTCCTAAGAAGTTCAATCCCAGAACAGCTAACATGATGATCATGCCCGGAATTATGATCAGATGAGGGGCTGTACGCATGTATATTCTCGCTTCATTGAGCATAGAGCCCCATTCCGGTTCGGGGGGTTGTACACCCATTCCGAGAAAGCTTAGACCCGCCGCGGCCAAGATGGCGTTAGCCATGCCTAAGGTAGCCATGACGATGACTGGGCCAAGGCAATTGGGCAAGATATGATAGAACATGATGCGTAGGTCCTTGGCTCCGGCGGCTCTAGCGCTTTCTACAAAAGGCTCTTCGCGCAAGGCTAAGGTTTTGGCCCGCACCATGCGAGCATACTCAGGCCATGTGACCAGGCCCAAGACCAGCATGACGTTCTGTAGGCCGGGCCCTAGTGCAGCGATCACTCCGATGGCCAGGATAAAGAAGGGAAATGCGAAAAACAAGTCAGTAATCCTCATGATAACTAGATCGATCCAACCACCATAATAGCCCGAGATAACTCCGAGGATAAGCCCTATGCTGGCAGATATGCCAACGACCACAATTCCCACCGTCAAGGAAGCTCGACCTCCCCAAATTATGCGGCTAAAAACATCCCGGCCGAAGTTATCGGTTCCGAGCAAGTGGCCTTGGCTTCCTATGGGGAGAAATGGGTTTGCCAAATCCATCTCATAGGGGTCATGGGTAGCCACATATTCAGCGAGTAGTGTAGCTCCCCATAAGATTAAGACGATAACTAGACCAAGAGTGGCCAAGCGATTTCGCCGAAATTGCTGCCACCCACGGCTTTGGCGGAAAGGACTAAGTTTGGTTTGTTGAGCGGTCTCTAGTTGTTCCATGTGCGCACCTCGGTTAATCATACTGAATACGGGGATCAATGGCTGCGTACAAGATGTCCACACCTAGGTTCACCAAAATGAAGAGCAAGGTGAAGACTAGCACGGTACCCTGGACCATTGGCAGATCTCGGTTCATGATGGAGTTGACGGCTAGGCGCCCTATTCCTGGCCAACTGAAAATGGTCTCCACAATGACTGAACCGCCCAAGAGGTATCCAAATTGAACACCGAGCACGGTAAATATCGGGATTAGACCGTTGCGCAGTGCGTGCCTGTAGATCACAGCTCTCTCGCTTAGTCCTTTGGCCCTGGCAGTGCGAACGAAATCTTGCCCCAGAACCTCCAGCATGCTGGAGCGGGTCAGACGAGCCAGCAAAGCTGCCATGCCAAATCCCAGAGTAAAGGCGGGCATGATTAGGTGGCGCAGGACATCACCAACACCGTTAGAGAAGTACCCCATTCCTGAAAGGGGTAACCAACGTAATTTGAGGGAAAAGCCCAACATCAAGAGCAGGCCGAGCCAGAAACTAGGCATAGATACTCCTATCAGGGTGCCGATTAGGCACAGATGGTCTATCCAAGAATACTGGCGTACAGCTGATATGACTCCTACGGGAATAGCGATAACAACACTGATAATCAATGCTGCTATCGCTAGCTCCGCTGTAGCGGGCATGCGTTCCCAAATAGCAGTCAGGACCGGCTGCTGAGTGTACATGGATGTACCCATATCGCCTTTGAAGAGATTGCCCAGAAAGATGAGGTACTGGGTAAAAAGGGGCTTATCTAGTCCGTACTGGGCTTGCAGTTGAGCTATGGTATTCGCGTCGGGAGTGATGTGAGGATTTGAGCTCAACATGATGCTGACGGGATCGCCCGGCAGGATATTAAGCAATGCAAACACTATGAAAGAGATACCTAAAAGCAGTGGGATCATGGCTAGCAGCCTACGGACGATATATCGACCCATTATCTCACCCCCTTACAACAACGGCATTAAGTGTATCTTTATTCTGGGTTCATGGCGATTTCCCTGCCTCAAGATAGCTTATCCGGTGTTAACAAGCAGTAAATGCCTTCGGCCATCTCTTGCCAACAGACTCTCCATGGGGACATATGGGGATTTATTGACGTATGTTCATAAAAGGTCTATATTGGGACAAGAGAGTCAAAGTATCAACGGGTAGAATTAGGGAGGTTTTTTCATGGAAAACGAGAGCAACCAACATGGGATCAGTAAATTGCCCCCCCATGATCTGAGTAACATCAAGCATGTAGTAGCCATCATGAGTGGTAAGGGCGGGGTGGGGAAATCATCGGTTACAGCCCTCTTGGCCTCGGCCTTAAAGAGCAAGGGTTTGCAGGTGGGTGTCCTCGATGCTGATATTACCGGGCCGAGTATTCCCCGTATGTTTGGCATTGATCAAAGGCCTGAGGCAACGGAGATGGGTATGTTCCCTGCTAGGAGTAGGGGCGGTGTCGAAGTAATGTCTTTGAATCTACTATTGGATCACGAAGGCGACCCTGTTATCTGGCGAGGACCGCTTATTGCTGGGGTGGTAAGACAGTTCTGGACTGATGTGATCTGGGGGGATTTGGACTACCTTCTAGTCGATTTGCCTCCCGGTACGGGCGATTCACCGCTGACTGTTCTGCAGATATTGCCCCTTGATGGCATCGTTGTTGTCACTTCGCCCCAGGAGTTAGCGAATATGGTGGTAACCAAGGCCATAAACATGGCGAACAAAATGGATGTTCCCATCTTTGGTCTGGTGGAAAACATGAGCTATGCTATCTGCCCCCACTGTAAAGAGCGATGGGAGATGTTTGGTCCTAGCCGAGGGGAGAGTTTGGCAAAAGAGATGGGCATTTCTTTCTTAGGGGCGCTACCTCTGGATCCTGAGCTAAGTGAGCTCTGTGATGCAGGGCAAGTAGAAGAGTATCGCGGAGCGATCTTAGAGGCAATGCAAGGCTGGCTACTTCCAACCTCCTGATTGCCCGCAAGGACAGGGGAAAGCGGAATACGATGGTATCGGCAGGTGTTTTTGTGGTCTGTATCGTATAGAAGGAGAGATGAAGATACTCAACTCGTAGGAGTCACACTATGCTCAATACAGACAGGTCGCAAAAGACGGAAAAGGGCTCTGAATGGTCAACACGGTACTTCTGGCAGGGCCTACGCACTGGACTGCCCATCGCCCTTGGGTATTTTCCAACTGCCATGGCCTTTGGTGTAGTGGCTTTAGCAGCCGGTTTGACAGAAAAGCAAGCTTTCCTAGTCTCCATAGTAGTCTTCTCCGGTGCCGGCCAATTCATGGCCATCAACCTGATGGGCAGTGGTGCTGCACCCATCAGCATCATTATTGCCAACCTTGTCATTAATCTGCGATATACTGTTATGTCAGCAAGTCTAGCTCGGCGTTTGCGCCTTAGTTGGGGGCAAGCCCTTTATGTAGGGTTCGGTGTCACTGATGAAACCTTCGTGATGAACTATCTAGCCGACCCCAAGGCAATTGTTGATGGGCAAGGAAATCCGGCGACGCAAGGAACTGAGCACCATGAGATCCTACCGACAAGCTTCGTTCTTGGGGTTAATGTGGTGTCGTATCTTGGATGGGTGCTGGGGACCGGTGCTGGGGTTGTATTTGCCGGCGTTTTGCCCTCTAGGATAACTGCCGGTATGGGTGTAGTGCTATATGCCATGTTTATCGCGTTGCTTGTTCCTTCAGTGGCTAGGTCGCTGAGGATAGGCTGTGTGGCAGTTGCCAGCGGGATCGTTTGTTGGCTCTTAGGACTGGTGCTCCCCGTTGGCTGGGCGATGATTCTGGCCACAAGTGCAATAGCTGGTATTGGGGTATTGATATGGGGCGAAGGGGTTGATAGCCTATGAGTGCCCAGAGGTTCTTAGCTATCTTGGTAGGCATGTTTTTGGGCACCTATCTGCCCAGGACGGTTCCTTTGCTTTTTTCGACGGATCGCCCCTTGCCACGTTGGCTGGAACGTTGGCTCAAGTTAGTACCATATGCTGCGCTGGGGGCACTAATCTTTCCAGGGATACTATCCGTGGATGCTGAGCGACCTTGGGTTGGTTTGTTGGGAGGGTTTGCGGCAGCCATTGTTGCTTGGAAGTGGAATAATCTGCTGCTTACCGTGGCCCTTGCTTTGCTTGTCGTGTTTTTGGTGAGGTAGTGAATGTCAAGTACATCTTATCAGCTGTTTTCATCTGGAGGACAGATTTATGGCTCAGCCTTTTCACATAATGGTTAAACCTACGGGGCCGGTATGTAACCTGGCTTGCGAGTATTGCTTTTACCTGGACAAGGATAGTCTCTACCCGTCAACCCAGAGCTTTCGTATGGATGAGGCTTTACTAGAGGAGTTTATCCGCCAGTATATTGAGTGTCAGCGGGGCCCGGTAGTACCCTTCGCTTGGCAAGGAGGGGAGCCGACCCTTATGGGTCTGGATTTTTTCCGAAAGGTGGTGGCCTTGCAGGAGCGCTATCTGCCAGCGGGCTGGCGGGCTGAGAACGCTTTGCAGACCAATGGTACTTTGCTCACAGAAGAATGGTGTGATTTTCTAAGGGATAACGGATTCCTCGTGGGTATCAGCCTCGATGGACCACCGGAGCTGCATGACGCATATCGCCATACAAAACAGGGCGGCTCCACAGCCGATGCAGTGCTCAGGGGCTTGCATTTGCTCCAGGGTAAGGGTGTGGAATACAACGTGCTATGTGTAGTAAACAATGTCAATGCTAAGGCTCCACTGGATGTATATAGATTTTTCCAAGAACAAGGCATACAGCATGTTCAGTTCATTCCCCTCGTGGAGCACCTTGGCGATGGTACAGTATCTTCTCGAACGGTTGACGGTCGAAGCTATGGACGATTTCTCACTGTCATATTCAACCACTGGGCAGCCCAGGACCTAGGGAAGATTTTCATTCAGATGTTTGAAGAATGCCTATCCGTCTGGGTTGGGTATGGGGCGCATCTTTGCGTCTTTGCCAAGACGTGCGGCAGGGCTATGATCCTAGAACACAATGGTGATTTGTATGCTTGTGATCACTTTGTGTTTCCAGAGCATCGGTTGGGTAATCTGAGCGAGCAACCCTTAAGCAAGTTGATAGAAAAGCCTGAGCAAAGGCTGTTTGGTGCCAACAAATACGAGGGATTGCCTCCATATTGCACCCAGTGTCCAGTACAGTTTATGTGCAACGGTGGGTGTCCCAAGAATCGCATTTTGACGGCTCCTGGAGGAGAGGCGGGCCTAAATTGGCTTTGCTCCGGCTATCGGCAGTTCTTCACATATGTGGCGCCTTTCATGGAGGATTTTGCCACATTGTTTAGGGAGCAAGCATCGGCAAATGCCATGGGTGAGCAGGCAAGTGAGCGATTGAGCACTATGTGGCGGGCAGTAGGCCGCAACGATCCTTGTCCCTGTGGGAGTGGACTGAAGTACAAGAAGTGCTGCCAGCCGTATATGGACCAGTGGTAGGAAACGGAGACGGGCCGCCTACACC
>JAAYRF010000291.1 GCA_012518905.1 Bacillota bacterium
GCCCTATCATCAGCAGAACAATAGCAAAAGGACGGCACATCAACCACGCCGTCCTCATCTTGGCTCGTTGGAGTCGGGTAATCTCCTTAAGATTTAAGCTCTATGATCGTGCCGGGCTGCAGTTCAGGCTTAAGATAGTCGTTAGGTTCGGTACTCAAAAGCTGCACGATCTTCCCCCGGGCGAAACCAATCGGCTCTACTAATAAATCAACACCTTGCCATTTCATTTGCACAGGTTCTTGTACCTTTGCCTCGATACCCTCCCAGACAAGCTCCCAAGGCACTATAGTCCAAATCAATGATTAACACTCCCGAGTCTATGAGTTCAAATCAGTGGTTAGCCGGACTCGATGGCCAAAGCTCATTGGCAGGCCTTTGCCCATCTTGTCTTTCTTGCACTCTCGCCTCAAGCTTGGCAACGGCCTGATGCAACCCCCCTACTTCGTCAATTAGTCCAGCCTCTACAGCATCTTTGCCAATAAGTACCGTGCCGATGTCACGCATCAGATCGCCAGTGCGGAACATCAGCTCCCGGAGTTGCGTTTCAGATATACGACTGTTCTCAGTTATGAACCTGACCACCCTGTCTTGCATCTTGTCCAAATACTCATAGGTTTGAGGAACACCCACCACCAGGCCCGTCAAACGGATGGGGTGGATGGTAATGGTAGCAGAATCCGCAATGAAGCTATAGTCGGCAGCAACGGCTATAGGGGCTCCAATGGAATGGCCTCCTCCCAACACCAAGGACACACTCGGCTTGGAAAGCCCCTTGATCATCTCCGCAATGGCTAGACCCGCCTCAATATCTCCGCCCACGGTGTTGAGTATGACCAAAATGCCGTGAATCTCGGGATTCTGTTCTACTGCAACCAGTTGCGGGATGATGTGTTCATACTTAGTAGTCTTGTTCCGCGGTGGCAAAAGAATATGGCCTTCTACCTGACCTACAATGGAGATACAGTGTATCCGTGACATTGTAGGTGGCGGTACAGTGAGCTGCCCCAACTCCCTGATGGTCTCGAGGGAGGCCTCTTGTCTTTCTGCCTCTGCCCTATCGGGGCTCATAGGCTCCACAATTGGTACCATGGGTTCCTCGCTGCCCGGCTCCCATTCAGTACCCTCGCTGGTCGACATGCATAATGTGAGGATGTCTTTGCTCACTTCGTTTAGGCCTTGCGGCTTTTCCACCTAGGTCATCCTTCCCAATACTCTGGCAGCCTTCACCTTGAGCAGGCAGCCCAACTTCAGCTCTCCCATAGTATGACTATTGGTCGAAGGATTTATGATTAAACTTCCATGATAATCGGCATGATCATGGGACGCCGCTTAGTCTTCTGATAAAGCAACTGAGTGAGGCCGTCTTTTACACTGCCCTTTAGTACGCCCCATTCCGTCACGTTTTCTGCCTCACAGATCTTGAGTATTCGCTTGACTTCATCCCTGGCCTCATCGATGAGTTTCTCCGATTCCCGCATATATACGAAACCGCGGGAAATGATATCAGGCCCTGCGATGACTGCTCCCGTTTGTTTATCAATGGTAATAACCACTATCAAGATACCGTCTTGAGCCAGTTGACGGCGATCCCTCAACACGATATTGCCTACATCACCCACTCCAAGACCATCCACCAATACCTGTCCGGAGGGGACTCTACCAGCTTTGTTCACCCCTTTGCGGGTGATCTCTATTACATCGCCAATTTCGCATAGGAGAATCCTATCCTTAGATAGCCCCACTTGTTCCGCTAATTCGGCGTGGCGCACCAGCATCCGGTATTCACCGTGGACCGGCATGAAATATTTAGGACGACATAAGTTCAAAAGCAGTTTCAGCTCTTCTTGGCTAGCATGTCCCGATACATGGATACCTGAAACTGCCTGGTAGATTACCTTAGCCCCTTGCCTAAACAAATGGTTGATGGTCTTCCCTACCAGCTTTTCATTTCCCGGAATTGGCATGGCCGAGATGATTACGGTATCTCCCGGCATGATGTCGATGCGCCTGTGTTCTGCCATAGCCATCCGAGTCAATGCAGCCATGGGCTCCCCTTGGCTACCGGTAGTGATGATCACAACCCTCTCAGGCGGATATTTCTCTAAGGCATCTAGATCAACCATGATTCCGGGAGGAATCTGTAGGTACCCTAGTTCAGCGGCAATGCTCACATTGTTCACCATGCTGCGACCAATAACACCAATCTTACGGTTATAGGTTGCCGCAGCATCGATGATCTGCTGAATACGGTGGATATTCGAGGCAAAAGTAGCCACTAGTATCCGCCCCTTTGCCTCCTCGAATGCTTCGTTAAACGCCCCGCCCACCACCCGCTCAGAAAGGGTGTAGCCTGGCCGTTCAGCGTTGGTACTATCGGACATTAACAGTAGTACGCCTTTTTGGCCCAGTTCAGCAAACTTGTGCAGATCCATTACCCGACCATCAATGGGGGTCTGATCAAGCTTGAAATCACTACAATAAATGATGCACCCCAAAGGTGTGTGCACGGCTATGGCCACGACATCGGCAATGCTATGGTTGACATGGATGAATTCCACCTCAAAGATACCTACGCTAACTCGCCCGCCGGCCCGCACCTCCTTGAGCTCTGCGCTAGAGGACAGGCCGTGCTCCTCCAGCTTACCCCGGAGCAACCCTAAGGTTAACCGGGTTCCGTAGATGGGTGCATCCAGTACTTGCAGTACATAGGGTACCGCCCCGATGTGGTCTTCATGTCCGTGGGACAAGAAGATGGCTTTCACCCGGTCTTTATTCTCTTTCAGATAAGTGATATCAGGTATCACAAGATCGATCCCCGGCATGTCGTCCTCGGGGAACATAACGCCGGCATCAATCACAATTATGTCATCTTCATACTCTAAAACCATCATATTTTTCCCAATCTCGCCCAAACCTCCTAGAGGCATGAGGGAGACTGTATTTCTTGCGTTTCCCAAACGCTAACCACCTCTATTTCCTAACGTACTCTCTAGATCAAATGCAGTTCTTCCAAAGTTTTCTTAACGTGCAGTGCCTCTCCCTCGGTAGCAGGGACTAAGGGCAAACGTACTTCTCCTACCGGGTTGCCCACTAGTCTCAGAGCTAGTTTTACCGGAACTGGATTAGTAGTAACGAACAAAGCACCAAACAAGGGAAAGAGCTCAGCGTTGATCTGGGCCGCCGCTGCCACTTTGCCCTGCATGAAAGCTTCGATCATATCCTTAATGCGTCGGCCAACCAGATGCGACGCTACACTGACTACGCCTGAGCCTCCGACTGAGAGAATAGGCAGTGTCAGGCTGTCGTCACCACTATAAATGGCAATTTCTTTGGGCAAGAGGCGTCGCAGCTTAGTCACTTGCTCCAAATTGCCGGTAGATTCTTTGATTGCTACAATGTTGGGGATCTCCGCCAAACGCACCATAGTCTCGGGCAAAACGTTAACACCAGTTCGGCTCGGAATATTATAGACCATTACCGGCAATGACGTGGCCTGAGCCACGGTACGAAAATGCTGATACAGACCTTCTTGCGATGGCTTGTTGTAGTATGGGGCCACTAGCATAATCCCATCGACCCCTAGCCGCTGTACAGCTTTGGTTAATTCCACCGACCCCGCTGTGCTGTTGCTTCCAGTACCGGCCAAAACCGCAGCTTTCCCACCTACCGCCTCGACAACCACTTGGATGAGCTTTAGTTTTTCGTCTGTAGTAAGTGTAGGTGACTCTCCCGTAGTACCACATACCACCAATCCATCGGAACCACTTTTACACAGCTTCTCCGCCAAGATCGCGGCCTTATCATAATCTACCCCGAACTCGCTGTTGAAAGGAGTCACCATTGCCGTTAACAGTCTACCAAACTCCGCCACCAATATCACTCCCTCAAATTATCTTTCCTGCCCAAGTGCAAACTGACAGTGCAAGGCTTGTACCGCCACTTCCACATCAGCTTCGTTTACAAGGCAGGATATATTGGCATGGGAGTCAGTAGTCTGGAGAATGCTCACCCCAGCCCTCTGCAGAGCTGCTACCACCTGAGCCATCACACCCGGCACTCCCCGCATACCTGCCCCCACCGCTGAGACTTTTGCTACATTTGGCTGTACGTGTACTTCGACTGGAAAATCTGCTAACAGCGCCCGAGCATTCTCTGCCCAACGCTGCTCCATTATGAACGCTATCCTCTGCGGCGACACATAGATCATATCAAGACTGATACCAGCCTGAGCCAGACTCTGAAATACCAACAAAGCCAAGTCCGAAGCTTGAAAACTATCGCCAGCCTCCAACTGTACCTGGACCATATCACAAACATGGGCAATACCTGTCACCAATCTATCGCTCTTGATCTCCACACTGCCGCCTAGGCCATCCTGCACCAAAGTACCCAGACTGGTGGATCCCGTTGCCCTAATCCTTAAAGGCATATGGCCCTCCATGGCGATCTCTATTGCCCGGGGATGGATCACCTTGGCACCTAGGTGGGCCATTTCCACGATTTCCCGATAGGTCACCGTATCCAGCCTACGGGCATTAGGTTCCACCCGGGGATCAGCCGTCAGGATACCGTCTACATCTGTATAAATCTCCACCATATCGGCGCCAAGCGCGATGCCGAGGGCCACAGCACTAGTATCCCCCGAACCCCGTCCTAAGGTAGTCACATCTCCGTCAATCGTCTCTCCCTGGAATCCCGCCACAACAGGAATAAACCCTAACCGTAGAGCCTGTTTGATTCTCTCTGGTTTCACCTCGACTATCCTGGCATTGCCGTGCGCTCCATCGGTAATCATCCCAGCCTGGCCTCCGGTAAAGGCTCTGGCTCTATGGCCAGCCTTCAGTAGATGCCCAGTCAGCACCACTGCGGCAATAATCTCGCCACAAGACATCAAAAGATCCGTCTCTCTCGCCGGCATCTGATTGTTTTCAGGGCCAACAAGCTGTAGCAGGGAATCTGTGGCATAGGGATCTCCCCCTCTGCCCATGGCAGAAACCACAGCCACACATTCGTGCCCGGAAGCTTTAGCTTCTAGAATGTGCTGAACCACCTGCTCCCGCCGGGCCGCGGTTCCCGTAGAAGATCCGCCGAACTTTTGCACCAGTATACTCATGCTTCGGCCCCTTTCTCTCGACACCGAAAAGGGAATTTCTTGGCACTCCCTTTTCTCTGGAGTATCATACTGCGGGAGCCTGATTTTGGTCACACTAGTTGCCGAGCCACGAGCTCTTCCGCGATTTGTACAGAATTCAGCGCTGCTCCTTTGCGAATTTGATCTCCTACCACCCATAGATTCAGTCCCCATGGAACACTCAAATCTTGTCTGATTCTGCCCACCCATACTAAATCATCATCAGTGGTCAAAAGAGGCATAGGATATTCCTGCTTTTCGGGATTATCGTATACCCGAACGCCCGGTGCATTTTCCAGCACCTCTCGGGCCCGAGCTGCAGAAAGCTCCTTATGCAATTCTACATTAATGGACTCCGAATGACTTCTAAAAACCGGTACTCGCACAGTTGTTGCTGTTATCTTGAGGCTGTCATCGTGCAAGATCTTCTGTGTCTCTCGCACCATTTTCCATTCTTCCTTAGTATAATCGGCCTCGTCAAAGGCATCGATATGGGGAATGAGGTTAAATAGCATCTGATATTGTTTTGCGGCAGAGGGTGAAGGATAGGTTGTCGCTGTTATAGGTTTACCTTCGACGTACTGCTTCACCTGACGCTGCAGGTCGTCTATGGCGGCAGCACCAATGCCTGAAACTGCTTGGTAGGTAGAGACCACTGCCCGCTTGATCCCTGCCGCGCGGTGCAGGGGTGCCAAAGCCATGACCGCAATAGTCGTGGAGCAATTGGGGTTGGCGATTAGACCGTCGTGCTCTAGGAGGTCCTCGCCATTTACCTCAGGAACCACCAAGGGGACCTCAGGATCCATTCGAAAGGCACTGGTGTTGTCAATCACAACAACTCCCCGCGAGCGCGCCTCGGGAGCAAACCTTTGACTAATCGCTCCGCCGGCAGTGAAAAAAGCTATGTCTACGTCATCAAAACTTTCCGGGGTTGCCTCCTCAATTATGAGTGTTTCACCACCTGCTTCAATTGCTCGTCCGGCACTACGGGCTGAGGCCAAAGCCTTCAGGGACTTGATGGGAAACTTGCGTTCCCGCAAAATATCAATTAGTTCCCGGCCGACGGCACCCGTTGCGCCTAACACTGCAATATTGAATGTTCTCAAGGCTCATCCCTACTCTCATGATTATATATGTCTATATCCTTTGCCCGCACTATCTGGAAATCAGTTTCAGCTCGATGAGTATTGGCTGTATTTGCTTGCCTTCCAGAGCCAAACGGGCAGCTGGTACAATAAGGGTCATATCGGCAACTAAAGACCTGCTTTTTCCATAGGGATCGTCTTGACCGAAGGGAACCATGTAGACATAGGGTCGGTTAAGCAGTAATCCCATATTCTTAGCGTTATTGCTCAAGCCATCGTTTGTGGAAACAGCTACAAGTACCGGCCGTTCATTGCGGAGCTGAGCCTTGGCTGCCATCAAGACCGCCGTGTCCGTTATACCGTTGGCCATCTTGGCCAGTGTATTGCCGGTACAAGGTGCAATCACGACGAGATCCAACAAGCGACGGGGCCCAATAGGCTCCGCTTCCACGATGCTGCAAATAACATGTTGGCCACAGATGTCTTCTATTTGACTCACAAAATCCTTTGCTTTCCCGAACCGTGTATCCGTTGCAGCAGCAGTTTCCGACATGATGGGATATACATTGACTCCCGCATCTACAAGATGCTGTATTTCCGGGATCACCGCTGCAAAAGTGCAATAGGAACCAGTTAGGCCGAAACCTATTCTCTTCCCATTCAGTTCCACACTTAGCACCTCTCACCTATTGGATTGGCACTAAGATCGGGCTGATGTATCTATTCTGGAGAGAGATTTGAGGATCATCCTGGGCAGACATCGACCCAAAATCCTACCAGCAGTGATGGGTGCTACCTTCCCCGGCAACCCTAAGGCCAAAATAGCCTTAACCCCCAGCTCTGCAGCGGCAGGGTAATCCACGCCTCCAGGCGCTGAAGCCATATCTACGATCAGTATGCCCCGGGGCAGTTGCTGCAGAATATCTCTGGTTAAAAGCAAGGCCGGGACGCTATTGAAGATGATATCTGCGCCCCCTACTACCTCTCCTAGATCGCTTAGAAGCGCAGTGTCAAGTCCCATTTCCAAAGCCCTAGCCAGCTGAGCCGGGTTTCTAGCAACAACACACACCCGGGAACCCAGGCCATGGAGCATCCGGGCTAAAGTCAATCCGCACCTTCCGAATCCGAGCACCACCGACCTAGCTCCATGAAGAGTAATTGGTAACTCTTCCATGGCTATTTGGATCGCACCCTCGGCTGTTGGTATGGAGTTCAAGATGGCGACTTCATCGTCCTCCGCCGTCTCAATGAGCAATAGACGATGACGCTCCGCCAATTCCCTCACAATGGGCCGAGCCATACCAATAAAGAGAGGCGTCCCTGGCGGAAATCTCTGCAGAAAACCATCGTCAATGCGTAAGACCAGTCCCTTCTCCGGTACTGCACTTATCTGACCGGCTTGATCTGTGTTGCTCATCGGGGCAATAACCACATCGACTTCCGGCAGAGCCTCAGGAAAACTCCCTAAACTCTCAGTCCGAACTACATTGGGGCATCCGGCATAAGACATGTGGCCAACGGTATAGATTTGACCTCCCAGATCTGCCAGGCATCGGACCATCTCAATCTCTCGCTGGTCTCCCCCCAGCACGAGAATGCGAATCCCCTGCAATGCTGCCTGCACTTGGGTTTCCCCTCTCCTCAAAGCTCTCCAGCAACCAGCCTTCCTAGTACATAGTAGTATATGACTAGCAACAACCTAAGGTGCGAGAGTGAGAACTAGGTCCCCAAGCTCATGTTGTTCGTAAAGTCAAAACAACAGCCTGTCCAGGCCGTATACAAGTCCATTTATCTTGTCTATTTCGCGAATACCCATCAACACTCCAGGCATGAATGATTCTCGGCTAGTAGAATCATGGCGTAGTGTAAGAGTTTGGCCTGGTAATCCAAAAATGACTTCTTGATGGGCAACAAAACCGGGTAGTCTTACACTATGTATGTGAATCCCCTCGAGCTTACCTCCTCGGGCCCCGGGCAAACTTTCCCATTCATCGATCAAAGGGCTCTTCGGGTCAGCCTTTTGATTTTCCCAACTCTTGCCGATCATCTCTGCTGTCTTTAGAGCCGTACCAGAAGGAGCATCCTTCTTCCGCTCATGATGTAGCTCAATAATCTCCACATGGGGAAACCACTGGGCAGCCTGCTGGGCAAAGTGCATCATCAACACCGCACCAATGGCAAAGTTGGGCGCAACCAAAATCCCCAAATGGGCCTCCCGTGCAGCGTTATCTATATCCTCCAAGTCCATTTGGGTGAGACCTGTAGTACCCACAACCGCTCTTACACCAGCCCTTATGGCTGTATGGATATTATGTGATACACTGGCAGGTTCTGTAAAATCCACCATGACTGTAGCTTCGCTCTCTGCCAATACATCCTTCAGACAGTCCCTAATGTTCAGTCCCAAGTGGCCGATCCCGGCAAGGCTGCCGGCATCTTCACCGACATTTACTTGATCGCATGCTCCTACCAGCATCAGATCGTCGGTCTGGCTCACGGCTTTGACCACTTCCCGGCCCATTCTGCCGGCGGCTCCGTTGACTACTACCTTGATGGTCATCACCATGCCCCCCGTGTCTTTGTTCATTATAACCTATTTTCCAGTAGAAACCTCTTTTTGTCAAGCAAGAGCCACCAAGCAATGCTGCTCTAACAGTTTTTAACTTCTCAAAGGAAAGGGCTGCCATGGCAGCCCCAGCAGTCTTTCTTGGAGGGATATCTTCTAGTGGGATTCCACATCAGCGGCCCCATTGTCACGCATAATCCGGGCCGCATCCTCCACCATTCCTGACTCTGTGTCGATTACAGCTAGAAATCGTCCTTTCTGCACTTCCTGTTCATAGTACTGACCTCGGTCCTCCGGCACACCCAGATCCAGAAGCCCTCCTGCGACTCCTCCGGTTACCGCGCCCGATAGGGTTGCCGCCAAAGGCCCTGCGGCAACAATCGGTCCTATACCGGGAATGGCTAAGGCTCCTACTCCTGCCAGCAAGCCCGCGATGCCTCCTAGCGCACCGCCCCAGGCAGTCCCATCGCTGGCCCCTGCCATGCCACCCATATCGTCAGCGGCAGTCTCAAAATCCCCTCCCTTCCCACCGCCCTTGGCAATGACTGAAATCTCGTCTTCAGTGAAACCTTTATCCCGTAGTGCCCGCACTGCTTTTTCCGCTTGATCCCGTGATGCGAAGGTGCCAATTACTGTGCTCAAGAGCAATCCCCCTTATTTAAGTCAGAATTCTGTACATGACAGGTAACCTTCCATACCTGTCATGTACCCTTTTACATACTGTTCCTAGCATAGGGTGCCCCTTCACACAAACCACCATACATGGGCCGCTTCACTCGTCTAAACTGAGTCCCCGCAAATAACGGGATTCGGTTTCTAAAGTCGTGAGATCGACGATGATCAGGTCATGACCAATCTTGCGTATCCCATGAAAGGGGATGATTAGTTGGCGTCGGCGAAAAAACGTTCCGCGGTTGGGCACGATCAAAGAGTGAATCAGACCTGTATCCGTATCGATGACTAGATCTGTCTCACTAATGACTCCTAGCCGCGCCCCTTCGTCTATGGATATGATCTCTTTTCCCGCTAGGTCACTGAAGCGCATGGCTTTCGCCTCCCCGCCTAGAAGTATCTCCCGAGGCGAATACCCACCTCGGGTCCCTTATTCCATGCCCATTCCAACCTGCCTTGATCCGACACGCCCCAATAAATTTGCCAATACCCTTTCTCCATCTTATGCTCCAGGGATAGATATGTATAAGTCTCCTGCAGCCTTTGCTTATACACTATCTTTCCAGTCCATCGAGGAGGCTTTCTAGAGCCCGCTGCGGAGTCTTGAAGCTCGAAAGCAGTCCGCCACCAGCCCCTCTCAAGATCCCAACGCAGCTCCGCTCCCACGCAGGGATGGAGGCGCAGCTTGCCATACGCTTGAGAGGTGCTGGTGCCGCCGTATCTTCCTCCTATCAGGATATTCAGGCCCGGCCAAGTAGTCTCCCATGCGATTTTGGGGTTCCTTACATTCTCCCCGGTTGCCAAGGTCAGAGTTAGCCGATGGCTAGAGTTTCGCCACCGTCGGCGGTATTTTATCTCCCCCTGCCAGTAGGGATCTTCGCCGGTAATATAACCTGGCGTGTCCTTAGGGAGTGCCGCTATCTGTGCACTTGGCCGATGATGCTTGACTTCCAGCTGCAAGGATTCATCCCGGTGCCTGCTTCTTCTGAGCCTGAGTCCAACACCCTGACGGCCTGGTTTTGGGGAATCTCCATCCCCCGTTGCCAAAACAAAACCAGAACCGGTGCCGTAAAGCTCTAAAGACCAATCCACATCGGCAAACCTGCCCTCATTTCTAGTCAAGAGAGCAAAGCCATTTAAGTCCCTCCGATATGCTTTTTTGGCATCGAAACCTTGGAGAGTCGCCACTTGGGCCTGGAATCTACCCAGGCGCCCTGTATTCCAGCTTCCCACTAAAGAATGAACCTGCCGAAGTGTTCGCGTCGCATAGCTCCCTGCCTGGGGGTGGTGCCAGTTCCAACCACTATCATGGGTGAGATACAAATAGCGGTAGCGACCCTCCCTAGCCCCCGGATCCAAAGACATATCTAGCAAGAGCAAGGGCCCATCATCCCCAACGTTGGCAATGTGATTTATCCAAAGTCCCCTGACCGATAGCGGTTCCACTATCGCCCTTAC
>JAAYRF010000053.1 GCA_012518905.1 Bacillota bacterium
CTGACCGGTCCACCGGTCGTCTATGAAGTGACTACATTGCGATTGCAGACCAGTCAGTGGCGCAGTTTGACCATATCTTTGGCGCTGGTGACCTTGCTCTTAGTTATACAGCTGGGCTCGGTCCCCATGGGACTCATCGCTTGTTTGCCCATTGTCCTAACGGTTTTGATAAACTTTGGTACCATGGCGATTACCGGCATCCCTCTCGATGTGGCGACAACCATGATTGCCAGTGTGGCCATTGGTACAGGGGTAGACTATTCCATCCATTTCGCCAATCGACTGCGGCGGGCCATGGGTCAAAACGGCTCACTGGAAGAAGCACTAAAGCTAACCTTGAGTCAGGTAGGTAGACCTATCATTGCAAATGCTTTATCGGTGGCTTTAGGGTTCTTGGTACTGACTTTGTCTACCATACTGACCATTGTTCAATTTGGTGGATTGACAGCCCTCACCATGGTGGTGAGCGCAGTCTTAGCTCTTGTTTTCCTGCCGGCAGTTTATGCTCTAACAGGCAGTGTGAAGTTCAAACCTACAACAAAGAAAAAGGAAGGGGCCATGTGACATGGGAAAAGTCTATGGGCATCTAAGGGTTTTAGCGCTTGTAACAGCTTTGGTCATGGTAGGAGCGCTACCTGCCTTGGCCATGACAGGCCAGGAGGTCATCGATAGGGTCAAAGATGAATATGGAGACTTTCAGAGCCAAGTGGTCACCATGAACATCAAAACTTACGATGGCAAAAGCCTCGTCACCGATCGGGAAGTCATCCTTCTCACCCGCAAGAGTGGTGATGTGGAGCAATCGCTAATCAAATTCCTAGCACCTAAAGATGTGGAGGGTGTGGGCCTCCTTGATCAAGGTGACGATGTCATGCATATGTACCTGCCGGAGTTTAACAAAGTCCGGAGGATTGCCGGCAGTGCCAAGAGCGGCAATTTCATGGGTACTGATTTCACCTATAACGACATGAGCTTTATCAATTACGATACGTCGGATTACGAAGCAACCCTGATTGACGAAACTAACGAAGTATATGAGCTGGAACTGCGCACCATAGATGATAAAGACTCCAGCTATGAGAAGGTACTGATGACCGTGGGTAAAAGCGATTGGTTCCCCACCAAAGTGGTCTTTTACAATACCGAAGGCAAGCTACAAAAGGAGCTTACTGCCTACGATGTGACTCCTTACGGTAAGTATAAGTATCCCAAGAGGCTGGAAATGGTGGATATCTTAGCCGATCATAAAACCGAGATTCACATTGGGGACCCGGAGTTTGATCGAGAGCTAGATGACAATATCTTTACCACCCGAACACTACAAAGAAGCAGAATCCGCTATTAGCAGGCGGTAGATAAGGAGGGGAGTTAATTGCGGCGAAATGTCATATTGGTATCGGTTTTGGTACTCATTCTTAGCATAACTGTGGGTGTGCAAGCTACTGATGTTAGCGGTGAGTTCACCAGCGAACTTCGGGTCTTGACCAAAGAAGACAAACCGCTAAAGGATGCCATGGCCTCTGTAGGGGTTAGTGTTGACGTGGAGGGCGACTTGGGTCCTGATGGAAGCTGGAGATTAGCTCTAGATACCAGCTTGGATAAGGCCTTAAGCAGCTTTCGCGACGACATCTGGGACGCTGATGATACCGATGCCGCGGAAGACAGTATCACTATAGATCTAGATGAAGCATACCTAAACCTGTATTCTGTGGGGGATGAGGCGGTTGATCTTAGGCTAGGTAAGCAGTATGTAGACGTTGGTGTTGGTGACGGCATCACCACCTTCCATCTGACTAAGCCGGTGGCGGCCAACTTCATAGACGAACTGCAAAACACCAGAGCCGTGGTGGGGATCAGGGCCGATTGGTATCCCGATGATTACCAGGTGACAGCCTTCTTGCAGCCCCGGATTACGCCGAACAAGACCGGGAAGCGAATTGAGGCTGTGTATCAAGAGATAGAAAAGGCAGCTCTTATGCCGGTTCTCTACGCCATGAGCCAGGAAGGTGTACAGATAGTGGAGATGGCTCCTCTGAAGGAAGAAGCCCCCACCTACGAAGACGACGGCATGGGTTTTACCATTAAGGGCTCCCGTACCTTCGGTGATTTTGACCTAGGTCTTGTCTATCAAAGAGGTTATGCACCGAGTCCGATAATGTCTGGGTTCTCCCTAAAGCCTCTGGCTGAAGAGGTTCCGGTTCCTATGCGGCTCACTACGACCCAAGGCTATCTGCCTCTGCAAAAAGTGGGAGTGACGGCAGAAGGTGTCTTGGGTGATGCGGGCCTTTGGGGGGAGCTAACCTATAACATTCCTAAAGACGGCTTTTTTGGGAAGGAAATGGATAACCAGGCCTTTCCCGAAGAATATAGATTTAATAGCGACAACTACGTGACAGGCCTGATTGGCATGGACTACTTCTTCGAAAACGGAGTCTATGTAAACGGCCAGGTAATCTACGGTTTTCCCCAGGAAGTTACCAAAAGCATGTTGAATACGTATCTGGCTGGCGAAGTATATCAAGACTTCCTAAACAACAGATTGAGGCTGGAAGGCAAAGTAGTCTACTGCTTTGGCGATCAAGGTTGGATGATCATGCCTGAAGCCGTCTACCAAGTGACAAGTACCATGAAAGCCTTTGGCAAGGTGGCCATACCCGGTGGTGATGATGAGTCACTCTTCCGGCAGATGGAGGATTTGACCCAGGCACTTGTCGGAATAAGTATTAGCTTCTAGAAATACTCGGGGCGCATGGGCTAGCCTATGCGCCCTGACATCCTACAGATGCGAGGCGGAGCGTATTAACCCAGTGACATGCTGCAAGGGACATACATAGTCCAGTGGGACAACTTGTATCCACTGGGTCAGCCCATGGCATCAGACGAAATGAAGGGAGCACCATACCGATGCGTAACCGCCGACAAGAGATCGTAAATAAGGCTCGGGAGCTCTTTTCCCAAAGGAGTTTCCATGCTGTAAGCCTAGAAGATATCACCCGCTCCTTAGGGATGGGTAAGTCCACCATGTACCACTATTTCGCCACCAAGCATGAGTTATGGAGCGAAGTGATTAAAGATACGGTAGCTGGCCTATATCGGTGTGTCCTCACCCATGTTACCGCCGATGAATCCTATGACACTCAGATCTTTCAGCTGGTTAGTGCGATTCTCACCTATTTCGAAGATAACCGCGATAGTTTCTTGCTGCTCCTTAGAGAACGCATGGATTTTCTTGATCTGGAGGAAATCCGGCAGCAATTCGATACTCAATTCTGGGCTGAATATGATCGGTTCATGGATCATTTTCGGAGCACTATCGAGGCAGGGCAGCGTACCGGTGGTTTTGCTCCCGTTGATCCTGACCTGATTTTGGCTAATATCTTCGGTACCATTAATACTGCGGCCTTAACTACTGTAGTGACTGAACCGGACAAGAACCTGACAGAGCTCATCGACGGTTGTTACCAAATAATCATGGGCGGTATCGGAGGCAAGGGCTAGTTTAGGTATTCCCCGAACCTCTGCTGGATGGAAAGAGAAGGACTGCGCTATCCCGGTGGCGTAAGTAATAAAGAGATTAGATTAGCAATTCTCACCTTCTAAAGAGGTGAGGATAGTTGTAAATAAGGGGGACAAGATAATGACCGAAGTACAGAAGCGGAGGGCGGGAGACCTACTCCGGCAGTTTCGGGGGGACTCCTATGCCTTCGGCTTGGATGTTATTGGTAAGGTCGGAGAGTATGCTGCTGAGCTAGGGAAGACAGCTATGGTAATAGCTAGTTCCTCAGCTTGGTTAGAGCCTACCCTAGATAGCATCCTAGATAGCCTTAAGCAGCATGATGTGAAGCTGGTACCAGGATATATTGTACCCGATGCTAAACCTAACGCTCCCCGGGAAGATGTCTTTCGCCTGGAGACTTATATTCTGCATTTTGAGCCAGAGGTATTGATCGTCGTCGGCGGGGGTAGCAGCATCGATGCTGTCAAGGCCGCTAATGTGCTGGCTACTTTAGGAACCCATGATCCTGATATCGAGACTTATTTCGGTACTGGGGAAGTGACGAAGGCTCTTAAGAGTACTGGCAAGAAGTTGCGACCTGTCATTGCAGTAGCTACTGCTGCGAGCTCAGGCGCTCACCTGACTAAGTACTCCAATATTACTGATCTTACCGTAGGGCAGAAGAAGCTCATTGTAGACGATGCCGTTGTACCTACTCGGGCTGTCTTTGACTATGGCGTTACGACAACTATGCCCAAGAGCTTTACCGCCGATGGCGCCCTGGATGGTGTAGCCCACTGTCTGGAGGTCTTTTATGGTGCATCTTCCGATACCTTCGACGATATCAAAGAGGTGGCTCTCCTTGGTCTCGAGCTGGTAGTAGGCAATCTCGAGCATGTCATGGCCAATCCCACGGATCCCGCCGGTAGAGAAGCTCTGGGGCTTGCTACTGACTTAGGCGGGTACGCTATTATGATCGGTGGCACTAATGGTGCTCACCTAACTAGTTTCTCCTTGGTGGATGTTACTAGTCATGGCCGGGCCTGTGCCTTGATGAACCCGTATTACACGGTATTCTTCGCGCCCAGTATCGAAAAGCAGTTGCGGTTAGTTGGTGATATCTACAAACGGGCAGGTCTTGTGACTCGGGATCTAGATAAGCTTTCCGGTCGAGAACTGGGCATAGCTGTGGCAGAGGGTATGGTAGAGTTAAGTCGACGCATCGGTTTTCCCACCAAGCTCACAGACCTGGAGGGCTTTACCGATGAGCATATCGAGAGGGCTCTCACTGCGGCCAAGAACCCACAGCTAGACATGAAACTCAAGAATATGCCGGTGCCGCTAAGTGCAGATTTGGTCGACGAGTACATGGCACCTATTTTGCAGGCAGCTAAAGTGGGAGATTTCGGGTTGATTAAGAACATGGAAAGCTAGCCCAAGCAGGGCTTTTGATTCTTACTAGGTATGTCATGAATATTTCCACTGTCGGTCATAGAATGGTCACATTCTAGCCCTATACTAGCATCGGACAAGGCATTAACGATGCTAAAGGGAGGCAATTGTATGGGAAAAAGACTAGTGGCGGTGTTCTTGGTAGGCCTGGTAACCTTGGGGGTTGGGCAGGTGGCGTTGGCCTATGGCCCTGGTGGCGCAGGCGGTCCCGGGGGAATGGTGAGTTGGTGGGCCAAAGATGAGCTGCAGCTCACCTCGGAGCAACAAAAGCAGCTGACGGAACTAAAGATCCGGCATCTAGAGGAAACTAACGATCTCCGCCTGGCGCAAGAGACACTTGGGCTGGAGCTTAGAAATCTCTGGTCAGAGGAGCCTTTGGACAAAGAGGCCATTGCAGCTAAAGAAGAGGAGCTAACCAAGGCCAGAATTCAGCTGGTGGAAGTGCGCCGAGAGCTACAGAAGGAAGCAGAGGGCATATTCACAGCTGAGCAGCTGGAAAAGCTGAACACGAACTCCGAGTCGTGGGGTCCGATGCACCGGCGAGGTGGTCGGGGCGTTTTCGGTGGTCATGGACGAGGGATGAGTAGAGGCCAAAGAGGATCTATGGGAAGAGGTAGGTAGTAAGACCTATTCAAGAATGGAAAACGCCATACACTGGTTGGTTAAGGCAGATGGATTGCAATCCATCTGCCTCTATTATGTCTCAGATATTGTAAGAATGGCCCATAGATGGTATGCTCAAGGTGCATATATGTCCTCAGCCAATTCCTGACCAGTGAAGAAGCAGGTACCGAATGGAACACTACGAGACAGCCATCTCCCCATTGCTGCTGGATAGTTTCCAGAATGGTGCAGGACATTAGGCCTAGGACTTGAATCTTGTGGTAAGGGATTTTGCACTATGCAAGATTAGAGGGGGAGTAGCATGAAACGGCAGATGGCCAGCATGAAAAGCAATGGGCGCATCTTGCGGCATATCCGTTGGCAATCCAGTGGATTTGTTTTTGGCCATTTGAGTTTTCCCCGGATTATTTGGCTTCTGGTCATGTTATTCCTGGCCACATACGCTACTACGGTGCAGGGTTTTGACTTTGACAGGATTACCTTTGAACATCTGCTATGGCCCATGGCTCTTGTTGGTTTGCTTGTCTGGGCGCTAGGCCGGTTTAGAGATTTGCCGGCGGCAGCGTGGACAGGCTTTTATGTAGCGTGGATAGGGCTAGCAGGTACTATCCTACGGGTGCCAAGTCTGACGAACGTAGGTCGGGCAGTGATGGTAGTTGGTGCTATCACTGCCATATTAGACATGCCATCTCAAAGGGGATTTATTGCCATGGCACTTTGGTCAGCTGTTGTGGGTATAGCAACGGAGTACCAATGCCTTGGGTCATTTAGGGGCCTGCGGGGAGCTTCCGTAGGGTTTCTTATTTATATCCTGGTTCCTTTTGCTTTGGTTCACAATCTCGGCCTTCTCGAAAAGCTTTATGCAGGCGGTTTGTCCGATGATCTAACCGGTGTGGGTAGCAGGGCGCTGCTGCGTTGGTTACGGAGCTCCCTTTGGCCCAGGATTGAAAGACAGGGCCGCTCACTAAGTCTGCTGCTTTTGGATATTGATGATTTTAAGCTGGTCAATGATCGTTTGGGTCACACCCAGGGGGATGAGGTTCTTCGCAAGTTCGCGCAGCTGATAAGGAGTGAGATACGCCACCAAGACATTATCTGTCGCTACGGCGGTGACGAATTTGTCGTGTTTTTGCTAGATGCAACATCCAAGGAGGCAGTGTCTGTAGCCAATCGACTGCGGAGGGTGGTAGGCGATGTGTTCCAGAAGGAATACCCGGATTGCCCGCTGACAGTCTCCATTGGAGTGGCCAGCTATCCAGAAGATGCCCAGGATATGGACAGCCTTTTGGAGGCGGCAGATAAGGCCCTTCTCGAAGGAGCTAAGCTGCAGGGGAAAAACCAGGTGGCTACTGCAGCTAGTCTTCGAAGTCCCGATCCTTGGGAGATGGTTTCCCGCGAGCTACCTACGGATTTACTGCCCCTAGTGGAAATGACATATCTAGCTACAGAAGAGACAGTCGACCACTTAAGCCACCTAGCGGAGCTCGGTTACAGGCTAGGGAAGATGTTAGGGCTTCCAGAGGAAAGGTGTATCCGGATAGTGCAGGGAGCTGCATTACACGATGTGGGGAAATTGGCACTACCTAAGGCGATATGGCGGAAATCCGGGCCTTTATCCCAGGAAGAGGACGAGGTAGCAAGACTCCATCCGGAGCTTGGCGTCGGTATGCTGGCAAATCTGGGACTTCATGGCCCCCTCATCGATACTGTCCGCCATCACCATGAGTGGTGGGACGGTACAGGGTATCCCATGGGTCTAAAGGGAGAGGAGATTCCCATGGAAGCTGCTATCTTATCTGTAGTTGGCGCCTATGACGATCTGACCCGTGATCGGACTTATGGTCGTATTCTTACACCGAAGGAGGCGTTAAGGAAAATCAAAGCTCTCTCCGGGGTGCAGTTTAGCCCTATCGTAGTTGACAAACTCGAGGAGCTTTTGCACATGGAAGGGTTAGTGGAAGCAGCGGCTAGCAACCTAAACAGTCACGAAAGCTGAGAGGGGGAAGGGTGCAGGCGATAAGAGGCCAGGCACCGTTCTTGTGAAAAGATCCGAAGTAAACGCAATCATGGGGGATGCGATTAAGTTCCTTAAGAAGATGGGTTTTTATCTACCGCCCTTTGCTTATTGGAGCCCTGACAAGTGGCAGACCAAGGGGGCGGAGTACCAAGAGATTGTAGATAACATGTTAGGCTGGGATATTACTGACTTTGGCAGTGGTACCTTTGAAGAAACGGGCCTCTTACTGTTTACGTTGCGGAATGGCAATCTATCTAAGGAGCAATACACCAAGACCTATGCAGAGAAGGTGCTCATCGTCCAAGCAGGACAAGTCACACCACTTCACTTCCACTGGCATAAGATGGAGGATATTATCAATCGAGGTGGCGGCAACCTCCTGATAGAGCTCTACAACTCCACAGAGGATGAAGAGCTGGCAGATACCGATGTACTCGTCTCTATGGATGGTCGCAACTATTTAGCACCGGCTGGTACAGTGGTCTCCCTCGCTCCCGGGCAAAGCATCACCCTCTTTCCCGGTACGTACCATAGATTCTGGGGGGAAAAGGGGAAGGGGACTGTCCTAGTTGGAGAGGTCTCCCAAGTCAATGACGACAATACCGACAACCGATTTCTCGAACCCCTAGGTCGCTTTCCTGAAATTGAAGAAAATGAACCACCACTGCATCTTTTGGTGACAGACTATGGGAAGTACTACTGTGACGGCTGATGCTCAGTATGACAGCATTCCAAAGCCCGATTAGCCGCATAGTCAATGAAGGCAATGGTCTTATCTATTCAC
>JAAYRF010000054.1 GCA_012518905.1 Bacillota bacterium
ATTTCTGAGAACGTCCAGGAACTCCGAGGACAGGTAGCGAAACAGGCTGAAGCAATGGCTGCCGTCGATGGCCAACTGATGAAAGATGTCAGTGCTTTGCGACAGGATCTAGTAAAGAGCCTCGAGGCTGTACAGGTAGATCTAATCAATATCACTGACAAGATAGGGTCACTGGACAAGCGAACAGCTATTCTCCAGCAAGGAGCAACTGCCGATAGCAAAGACCTGGCTGACCTCAAGGGGTATGTTGATGGTCTACAGCAAGAATTGATCTCATTAGAGGATCGAATCGCTGACATGGATAAGAGGATTGGCACAGTGGATGAACAGGTCACAACTCAATCCTCTGCCCAGCTCAGTGCCTCTCTAATGAGAGAGAAGCGACTGGAGCGACAGCTACAGGAATTGCAGGAGGAGTTCGATAGCTACCGCAAGCAAGCAGACAAGGAGGGCAAGAGCCTAAAAGGGGCCAGCAATATTGCAACTATCGCAGCAGTCTTGGCGTTGATAGTCGCCATTATTCGCTAGCCGGTGATCAGTGAAGCAAACTGAAAAGACCGCGGGCACACCAAACCCAAAGATTAGGATATGGGATGGGTGTGCCCGCGGTCTCGCTTTGTGAGACTGTAATTTTGGGGAATCAGTTCATGTGACTCCCCTGGCCAAGGAAAAGCTTCACATAGGCCATGTCCCGCTCACGTTCGATCTGCTTCTCTTGGACTGAGCGACGGTACAGCTTTTCGGCGCGCTCGCCGTTCTGCTGTTCCTGGACCTTAATGGCGATTTCCCAGTTGCCTACAGAGATGATCATGGGAGCCACTCCTTTCAAAGTGTGGAAAAGGTTACACATCTAATTGTTCAGGATTGTATCCTGTATACACGCTTCTTTCATCTCAAATGTACCATTGTTTACGAGTCTTGTCAATGGTTTACAGGAGATTTGATGCGGTCTAAGGCCAATCCAGCGATTTGGTTGGTATAAGCATGCTATTTGAGCTTAATAAACCCAGATCTGCCGAGTGTTACGAGAAGTTATCATTTTTGTAACAAACGATTAACGGCGGCATGATAGGATTAAATACCAGAGATAGGTCTTTAGGAGGCGCTCCTAAGGGGGGAGATCTGGGCATTATCCTAGGAGATATTGCTGGGGTTTCTGCCTAGAATTCTATGAACAGGATCATGCCCACAGGCAAAAGAAACTCAAAGGCTAGACCAGGATCCTCTGGTCTGGTCGAGTGTTGCATGGGAGCATTGGGCCGCATTGCAGCCATCTTATCAGTAGCAGCCATGATGTTGGTGATCGGCTTTATCCTGAAGGAAGCCACCAATAGCTTTAGCGGCTTGCGCTCTCCTAACGTAACACCAATAGAGACTCCCGGTCCGCTTGGTCCGTCATTTCAACACCATAGTGTACTGAGATTGGTAACAGACTCTCTAATTGTGTCTTTCGGTGCTTGTTTGTTGGTCTTCCCGCTAGGAGTGGCAGCAGCCTTATACATAACGGAGATAGCTCCGCCATACCTATCTGCTATCTTGAAGGGAATGCTCAAGGTGCTGTCAGCGGTGCCGACTACAGTCATCGGTTTTTTAGGAATTATGTTGTTTTTCTCAACATCTAACTTCGATTTGCCGCCATCAACATTAGGTATGTTAGCTACACCTGCCGTGCTTTTAGCGATTGCCATATACCCGACCTTTGTCACCGACCTGATAGAAAAACTGTCTGCTGTACCACTTTCCTTCAAAGCTACTTCCTATGCTTTGGGTGGGAGCCCTTGGGATACCATCAGATACATAACCTGGCCAGCGGCAAGACCGTGGGCCGTAGCCTCTGGGCTGACAAGTCTGAAGCGAGTCCTGGGAGAAGCCATCATCGTACTTCTCTTGGTGCAAGTCTCTTCCGTGAAACATTTGGTTGCTGCCAAGAGCCCGATAACACTCCCTGTCGCTATTGTCCTTGGCACTAGCTCTGTTTTGCCGAACACCAGCGGCTATTATACACTGTTTCTGCTAGGATTAATCTTGCTTCTGGCGGACTACGCCTTACACCACCTTGCCCGGCGACTCACGGCGTTTCCAGGTGGTGAGTGGGAATGACGAGCCTCACTACCCGCACTCGCCGCCGTGAAAAAGCTATCTTTCTATTTATGGGTTTCTTGACTTATACTGTTATCGGAGTCCTTCTTGTTGCCATTATGTTTTTGGCAAGAAAAGGTATAGAGGATTGGTCAGGATGGATTAAGGTAGATGGGATTGGCTATCTGGGTTCACAGTTAGTGGACACGCTGTTAGTCATCGCAGGATCCTTCATTATCGCTCTGCCGCTGGGCTTGGCAACAGGTGTCTATTTATGTGAATATAGGGCTCACAGTAAAGTGGCAGATGGCATCCTGAAGGCTGCCGATTATATGGCTCACATACCGCCGGTAATCTATGGCCTATTTGGCTGGGGGATCTTCGTGGCCAAGCAGCAACAAGTATCTGCTGCAGCCCTATTGCTCACCTTGGCCCTTTGGCTGCTTCCTAAGATCATATCTATCACAAGCCAAGCTCTGAAAAGCACCCCGCTCGCATTTCGCAGGGAAAGCCAAGCCCTAGGCGCAAGCATTTGGCAAACAACATTCCATGCAGTACTGCCTTACGCAAGTTCTTCCATCGCCGCAGGGGCACTAGAGGCCGCAGCCCGGATAGCAGGAGAAGCCATACCCGTTATTATGCTGGCCAGTTTGTCGTTGGAGCTCGCAATCAAATCGAGTGGAGTCCTCTCTTATCGTCTCTATGAATCTATTGTGAACTCTGTAAGATATAGCCAGGAGACTCCCTACGGGGTAGCCCTGTTGCTCTTGACTTTGTCGCTGCTTCTGCAACTTGCTGCTATCTTGGTAAGAAGACAGGAAACAAATACCAAGTACAGATAGGAAGGACAGGAGGGTCGCAGTGGCCTATTCGGTGAAAATGGATATTCAGGAACTTAGTGTCTACTATGGCACGTTTAAGGCACTGGACAGTATAAACTTGGAGATCCTCTCTGGCGCAGCCACTGCCATCATCGGCCCTACCGGGGCCGGAAAATCCAGTTTGCTGCGTTCGCTTTGCCGCATGAACGAATTGTGGGAGGGGGCTCGCACCGAAGGTAAAGTACTCCTCGACAGTGAAAACATCTATGATCCAAGTGTTGACGTAACAATGGTGCGACGGCGGGTTGGCCTTCTGGCGAGACGACCAACCCCCTTTCCCAAAAGCGTTTTTGAGAATGTTGCCTATGGTCCTCGGATGCATGGAGTAAAGGACAGAGGTAAGCTGACCGAGATAGTTAAGAAGAGTCTCAAACAAGCGAGACTATGGAGCGAAGTAAAAGGCCGACTAGAAAAGCCCGCTCTCCAGTTGTCACCAGGTCAAAAGCAAAGACTATGCATAGCCCGGGCATTAGCGGTTGAACCCGAGGTGCTTCTAATTGATGATCCAGCATCAGGCCTTGATCCTATCTCTACAGCTCAGGTTGAGGATCTAATACTGGATTTGAAAGAGCATTATACTATAGTCCTAGCCACCCACGGAATGCAGCAAGCCGGCAGAGTCTCTGATTACATTGCCTACATATCGGAAGGTCATCTTATTGAATTTGGCCCTACCTCAGACGTCTTTTCACGGCCGAAGGATAAGCGGACGGAGGATTACATTACAGGGAGATTTGGCTGACTGAAACGGACTTTGCACCAACTAGGGAGGCTTTTCGCATGAGTCGGGAGAGTTACCAGCGGGAATTACAGTCGATCCAAGAGGAAATCCTGAAGATGGGTAGCCTGGTAGAGAAGCAAATCCATGAAGCTGTCCGCTTCCTCAGTAACCAAGATCTAGAAGGTGCCCAGGCAGTCCTGGCTAAAGATGACTTGGTTGATCAAATGCAAATAGATATTGAAGAGCACTGCATGCGATTAATTGCCCTGCAACAGCCTGTGGCATCAGATTTGCGCACTATAGTGGCCATCTTCAAGATCACAACCGATGTGGAAAGAATAGGCGACCATGCCTGCAATATTGCTGAGCTAACGCTGCGTATAGGCGAGCAGCAGCTAATCAAGCCTTTGGATGACATCCCACAGATGGCTCGTCTTACTGAAGCCATGGTAAGGGATAGCCTCACAGCTTTTGTAAAAAGAGATCTGGAACTGGCAGAAAAAGTTAGGCAAGCTGATGAGCCGGTAGATGAGATGTATTCCATGCTCTTTGATGAACTTATCGGCTTCGTGCTCCAAGGAGGCGACGGTCGGCGGGCCAGTCAAGCGATAAACCTCCTCTTTGCTGCTCGGTATCTAGAGCGGATTGCTGATCATGCCACCAACATCGCTGAGCGGGTCATGTACATGGTAACAGGTCATAGACTAGACCATATGAGTACCGGCTCAGGAGACCCCCAAGGCGTTGATCCGGAAGCTTGGAAAGAGGTCAGGAACCAGGCAGCGTCAAGCAGTGACTAGTCAGGGAACGACTATCCTGACCAAAAGCGGACTCAAAGAAAGGAGAGTAAGCCGGATTTCGGCGGTAGGCTACAATGGTGCAAAACCAACTGGCTTGTGTGCGCACCTTCGGGTGTCAAATGAACGAAAGAGATACAGAAACAATCAAAGGCCTCTTGGCTGAAGAAGGATACGGATTTACCAATGACCCAGAGGACGCCGATTTAGTGTTATTTAACACTTGCTGTGTAAGGGAGAATCCCGAGCGCAAGGTGTATGGACAGGTTGGACTTCTGCAGGAAGCAAAGGCTCAAAATCCTCGCATGATTATCGGTATCTGTGGGTGTATGCCACAGCAAAAGGAAGAACTGGCTTCCATGCTGGAGCGGCTGCCCCATGTGGATCTATTCTTTGGCACCCACAATATCCATCGTCTGCCAGAGCTTCTTAGCAGGGCTAGAACAACCAGTGAAAGGGTAGTGGAAATCTGGGATGATGCTGGTGAACCCGTGGAAGGGCTGCCCGCATTGCGTCAAAGCAGCTTTA